>DAIRSD010000283.1:0-6280 GCA_036804625.1 Aureliella sp.
CATCATCTTTCTGCGGACCGATGACATTCCCGTCTTGTGCGCCGAAGGGGCTATCGATTTGGGAATCACTGGCAGCGATCAAGTCGAAGCAAGCCGGGCGGAAGTGGATACTCGCATGGCACTTGGAGTTGGTCGTTGCAAGTTGAGCCTTTGCGTTCCCGACCAGGGACCTATTCATTCTGCCAACGACCTTGCCGGCAAACGCCTCGCGCCCAGTTTCCCGAACGTGACACGCCGCTACCTGACTGAGCATCAAGTGCAGTCGCATTTGGTCGAACTCTCGGGTTCGGTAGAAATCATGATCTCGTTGGGTGTGGCCGATGCCATTGTGGATTTGGTAGAAACTGGCAGCACACTAGCCGCAAATCGACTGAGAATCATGGACGACATTGGTTCCTATGAATCCGTCTTGATCCAAAACCGCAGGCAGCGATGCGCAGAGATGGCTCAGCGTGTGATCCGCCGACTGGAAGGCGTAGTCATCGCTCGCGACTACTCGCTCTTGGAATACAACATTCCTCGGGAGCGATTACCAGAAGCTGAATCGATTACGCCAGGTTTTAATTCTCCCACGATTAGTGCCCTGGAGGACCCAAAATGGTGCAGCGTGCGCGTCATGGTACGCAGCAAGGAAATCATTGAAGTCATGGAACGCCTAGAATTGATTGGTGCTTCGGCAATTCTCGAGACCACGATCGGCAACTGCAGGCTATAGGCTCAAAAATTATGCTTAAGTGCCTGTCTCGCTCGTAAGTGTCTAGTCAAAATCCAAGCCGCACCCCAGCCCAGCAAGATTAAAAGTCCGCACAGCGCCGAATCCTGATGTCGCATTCCAAAATGCAGTATCTCGAAAAGTCGAATCGATGTGGTTGTGACACCCGGAGGCAAAACGCCGATCGAGCAGCTTAATTCCCCGATGCTGTACAGCATCAATAGCAGAACGGTCGTTAACCAATAGGATCGCGTTTGAGGCCACAGAACGGTTCGAAGCAGCGGCCAGAATCGCAGAGCATCACTTTGGGCCAACTCCCAACTTCTCTGCGGAATACTGGCCATCATCGCGCACAGCATCAGCCAGCAAAGTGGCAACATACGAAACTGCTGAGCCAGAATAGGTGCGGCTAAGCTGCCATAGTACAAGCTACCCAACCACTCAGGATTGGGGCGATTGAGTAAGCCAGTAACCAACGATCCAACTAAAGGACCAGGAATCGCGATCATTGCCAGCATCAAAAAATGGATCAGGCGTCGTGACCACTTCATGGAGCCTGATGCAAGTACAGGTCGCACGCCGGTCATCCAATAAAGCAGTCCGCTGGTCAGTACTGTCAACGAAGTGGAACCGCTTGCCAGCATCATTGACCAGTAATATTCGCTTTGGAACAGCGTGACCGCTTCAATAGCCGTTTGCCCCAAACGAGAGAGACTCCACCAGTAGCTGGATTGTCCATCCGCCAAGCGTCCTGGCTGCCAACCAGCCTTTACCAGTAGATTCCAGATCGGAATACCGACCAGCATTGCCGTCACGGTCCAAATCATGAGACTCCAAGCAGCTTGCCAACGCCCTAAGCTAAATACCTGAGGCGAATAATGCAGAGGTTTGTCCAGGATAGTCGTTAGACCGGGCAAGCGAGCCAACAAATAGACCGCAAGACTCAACACCGGTAGCATGCAAAGTCCAATCGCCGCCACATAGGTTAGTTGCCAGTCCGCAGCGCGACTTACATCCAGGTAAACCAGCTCCGCTACCGTACCCAGTACAAACAAGTTTGACACCGACATCTCAGTCAATGTCCCTAACAGGCACCATAGTGCAGCGGCTATCAACCACAATCTCAGTCTAGGCATCCACACATGGCGCACCACCCCTGGCCAGCCGCCTTCCAGCCATGCCATCTGTTCCTCGTTGCGATCGCTATGCAACATACCTAACCACACGATCAAGCAAACCCAGGAAATGCAGGCCAGACCGTGAATCAGTCCAACAGCCAGCAGACTGCCCAACCAGCCTTGCATCCAGCCAACGCCCGTTGGCCCAAGCCAATCAGAGATACGCATCCAGCCTTGCAGTCCAAGCCCAGCGCTCCAACCACCTGCGAAGACATAAAGGGGTACGGCCAATTGACTGGCCCAAGCAGTGGCCAGTGTTCGACCAAAAGCGACATCACTGCGGGTTATCAGCACAGCCAACAGTGTGCCCAGTGGCAATGCGACCACTAGACAGACCCCCGAAACCAGGAGCGTATTGAGGATTGAATGGAGTAGGTTGCTAACTGTCAAATTGACTTTTGCGTCTCAAAATGTGGTGATAATGTTGAGCGAAGCGATGCGCCTCGTCGCGAACATATTGTAACAATCGCAATGCAAAAGCATGACGGCTAAGTCGCAGAGATTGGCTTTCTCCTGGCAAGAATATCTCTTCGTCCTGCTTGGCTAGCGACAGTAGAGTGGGAGGCTGGATCTTCTGGCTTTCAAATGCGGCACGAGCCGCGTTCAGTTGTCCCTTCCCGCCGTCGATCAGCAAAATATCGGGAAACGACTCCTGTGTTTCGCTCAGATGGCGAAAGCGCCGTGACACCACTTCGTAGATCGATCGAAAGTCATCAATCCCTTGAACATCTCGGATCTTGTAACGGCGATACCCGGGCTTGAACGGAAGACCATCGATGAATTGCACCAAGCTGGCGACCGTTTCATTGCCACCTAAATGTGCAATGTCTACTCCTTCGATGACACGTGGCTGCTTTTCAAGCTTGAGAACCTTCTTGAGACCAGCCAGGCCCTTCTTGGGATCGATATAAAATACTTCGGGCTGGACGTGTGTGTCCAGGTCGCCACGTTCGTCCAGTTTTTCCAACATCTGAATCTCATCACGAAGTCGCGCGGCCTTCTCGAACTGCAGCGACTTAGCCGCTTGCTGCATTTCAGACTGCATCTCTTGCAGCAAACGACGCTTACCACCTTCCAAAAAGGTTTGTAGTCGCTTGATATCCTGCCGATAGTCGTCTTTACTGATCCGCAGATTGCAAGGAGCGGTGCATTGCGAAATCGACGCCAGCAGGCAAGGCCGAAACCACCTCCAGCGATCATCGCCCTCTTCTATGTCAAGTGAACAGGTACGGAACTTGAAGATTCGCTGCAGTACTTGAACTGCTGCCCGCAACGAACCGGCGCTGGTAAAAGGGCCATACAGTTTCACTCCTGAAGTCGGTGGCTGGCGAGTCACCTCGACTCGCGGATAATCCTCGCGAGTTGTGATCATCAAATAAGGGAAGCTTTTATCGTCCTTCAGCTCCTTGTTGTATTTCGGCTGTACGTCTTTGATCAAGCGACTTTCGGCCAGAAGCGCGTCGACCTCGCTGTCGCATTCCAAAAAGTCGATGTCGCAGATCTCATGAATCCACTCAGCGATCCGCTGTTCCTGCTGAGCAGCCTTCAGAAAGTAACTTCCAGCGCGATTGCGCAGATCCTTGGCTTTGCCAACATAGATGACAGTGCCCGAGGCGTTTTTCATCAAGTAGACGCCCGGCGTATGCGGAAACGCCTTGACCTTTTCAGCCGCTCGTCGCATTCCGCACGACATCTCTGGACCCGACTCTGACTGCGCACCTTCGGGTTGCTCGTCCGTTGCAGAATCTCCGTCAGCATTCGGCTTTGGTTGTACAGGATATTCGGGATGATCTGAAGGGTCCATCGACTTTAGTCTACCCAGGAGAGTCAATAAAGAAGCGAAAAAGCCAAATTTTCAGACGAGAGAGCCGACTCTTTAGTATCAGTCAGCACACTGCTCGTTACAAGGCCTGACAAATTGTCTCACTTCCCACCCAAGCTGGCCGCAGTTTGCATGGCACACGTATTTAGACGTCTCGAGTCGAATTCTGTTTGAATATTTACGTCGACATCAGTCGGATGAAGAGCCATTCAAGGCCAGGAGATACTGCACTGGCAGCCAGAAAGGACAGGCTGACCGCGATCAATACTACGAGCAACAACTGGGTCGCAACCACTTGAACTGCTTTGCCGCGACTGCAACCTAGCAAATAGAAAGTTCGCATCTCGCGCTGACGTAGTCGCAAAGAAAGCATCAGCACAAGAGCTGCCAACAATGCGGTGGCCATGGTCAGAAGCAAAATCGACAGGTCAAACAATCGCCTCAGATGGCTGATGACATGCAACAATTCCTGAACGACTTCGATTGGGCGAATCATCTGCAAGGTCTGGTCCGGAGCCAGATATCTTCCTAGCAATAACGCCTCGGACTTGTCCGACGTGGGCAGTGCGATTAAGGCGGTAATAGGAAATTGGCTGCGTTTACCATGAAAATGAAACGAATTGACGTTTTCGTCAGTCACTTCTTGATGGGCTTGAAGGTATTGCCGCCCAGACGAGTGCTGGTGATTCTCTTCAGCGGCATCTCCCTGAATCGCATGCCCATGGCCAATCCCTTCAATCAGCCAGGTGGTTTCCAGGTCACATAGTACAGCTTCATCGTCGGAGGTGCCGGTTCTTGCCAGCAATCCGGTAACTCGCATATTCAGCGGCGCTGGACCAGAGAGGTCAAAGAGACTATCCGACTCCGAAAGCAAGCGATCTCCTGGCTGTATGCCCAATCGAGAAGCCACAGCCGCTCCAACCACACAATCCCCCAAACGTCGAATAGGCTGTCCGCTGGCAAGTCGCAGTCCGCGCAATTCAAAATAGCGTTTAGTCGTTCCGACGATTGTAGCTCCGCGAGTTCGAAAGCGCGCATGTAGTTCGATCACTTCAGCCAGCCCAGACTCTTGGATGCGGAGGGATTCCTGCAGGTGGAACGCTTGGGGCGATTCACCTCGGAAGTAAAGCGCATGGATGGCCAATCCAAAGCGACTCCCCTTCGTTCCAAGTACCAGCGGAGTGGATGTAGCGCGCTGGAGGGCATGTTGTTGAAAACGTTGCACACCCCACCGCGCTGCCAGCGGCAAGAAGATGGTCAGCGACAACGCCAGCACCAACACGGCTGTGCTGCCGCGATGAAAACTCATGTATCTCCACGCGAGTAAAAGGCTGTTCATCATAGCTGGACGCTCTCTACATCGGGCTTAAAGTTAGCGATATCCAGCAAATTTAAGGTGCGATCAAAGAGGCTCAGTTGCGAGTAGTCATGGGTAACCATCAGTAGAGTTGCGTTAAGTGACCTGGTTTGGTCCAGGATTAGTTGCAAGACTTCCCCGCCGGTGTGTGGGTCAAAGATACCGGTGGGTTAGTAGGCTAGAAACAGTCGTGGGTTTGTGATCAAGGCGCGGCAAACGGCGACGCGTTGCCTTTCACCTTGTGACATAGCCTCAGGTCGGCGTTTGAGCTTTTGACGGATGCCAGCAGTTGTCACTAGTCGATCCAGTCGCTGGCGGACACCTTGGTCGATTCTTAATGAGCCGTTGATCAGATAGGGCAGCAATATATTTTCGCGTACGGTCAAATAGTCGATCAGCTCAAAATCCTGAAAGATAAAACCAACTTGTGTGACTCGGAACTTACGCCGCTGGGCATCGGACAATCGATTTAGATGAGTTTCGTTGACTTGAATGGTTCCCCGCTCGGGCAAGAAGGCACCGGCGACTAGCGACAGAAGCGTTGATTTTCCGCACCCGCTGGGGCCGACGATCGCCACCTTCTGGCCCTGCGGGATCGTCAAATGCGGGATTCTAAGCTGAAACTCGCGCGACGCGTATTCGAAAGCCAGCTCCTCAATTCTTATCATAACCGCGAATGCTCGTCTGAAACTGAATTCTCTTGTCGTCCAGCAGTTGAAACGCTTGCAGTTTCCACGCAGATCCATCTTTCTGTAATTTCAACAGCGCGTTGTACTGATTCGTCTGAGTGTGAATATGCCCCCAATGCTCTGACACGCTCGTGAGTTGCCATGTCGCTTCCAACATGCCTTCGGAGCGCTTGTCTGGTTCAGCCGCAGTAACCTGCACCTGGGTAGCATGCGACAAGTCACCGCCCTGTTCCGCCAATAACAGCGATCGTTTCATGCGCAAGTAGACTTCCCGCAGCAGGTCGCCGCTAACGCATTTTGCTAGGGTATCATAGACTTGTCCGTCTTCTCGATAATCAAAAGCATGATAGATATTTGACAAAAGGCCGGTCAAAATCTCAGCTCTTTGTTCCGGATGGTCAAGACTTAGATCTTCACGGATCGAACCGATTCGGGTTTCGATCAATTCCCCCTGCCACTGAAAGGTCTTTTCGTCTGAATGAAAGTAGAATCGATCGGGTGCCTGGTTTCCGATCAACAAGA
>DAIRSD010000284.1:0-6231 GCA_036804625.1 Aureliella sp.
TTGCCTTCGTCGATCGCCTTAAAGATTTCAAGCGTCTCCAACTGCTCAGCTCCCTTTTCATTGCCAACCGCCGCATCGCCCTTACGCGGTTCGATGGCAAAAGTTGGAGCGGAAACCATGGCCAGCAATGAAGCTAACAAGATTAGGGTAGTCGAGGCTTTCACGTGCGTTCCTTTCTTAGACTCAGCGATTCATCTGGTGCACCACGCTAATGAGCAGTCAACCAGTATCTAATAGTAATCCAACCGGCGGGTTTTGTTCAAGCAAAAACTGGTCCACTTCGCGCAATTCTATTGGTTTCAGGGCATTTAGGGGCTTACTGGGTTGCCCTGGATCGACTGTCAAAGACCTCTTCAGGGTCGGGTTCGATGGGTTTTAACGGCATTTTCATTGACCAGGACGACAAAACAGGCCACTTCGGCAATCGACCCGCTTGGCACTTTGCCGCCATTTTGTTAACCTGCTGCCTTCGCGTTTGTAGCTAATTGCAACACTTACACCATCTAAATGTACTGTTTTGAAAGGAAGGGTTGAGACCCATGTCATTACTAGTTGGAGAATCTCTGGTTGGCGAAGGCAACGAAATCGCCCACATCGACCTAATGATCGGTGACAAGACTGGACCGGTGGGTGTGGCATTTGCCAACGCTTTGGCCACTCAAAGTGCTGGCCACACCAATTTGCTAGCTGTCTTAACACCCAATGTAGCGGTTAAGCCCTCCACCGTGATGATTACCAAGGTAACCATCAAGGGCATGAAGCAAGCTGTGCAGATGTTTGGCCCAGCTCAAGCCGCTGTAGCCAAGGCCGTGGCCGACCAAGTGGCCGCTGGTGTGATTCCTAAAGATCAAGCTGAAAATCTCGTGATCGTCTGTGGTGTTTTCATCCATCCAGCCGCCGAAGACAATGCAAAGATCTACAAGTACAACTATGAAGCAACCAAAGATGCGATCGCCAATGCCATGCAGGGCAAGCCAAGTGCTGCGGAAATGATCGCTCAGAAGGATACGGCTTCTCACCCGTTTAAGGGCTTTGATTCCTAACGAACGTTGGCTATCCTAAATAATCGATAGCTTGCGAAGAAAAAATGTTAGACCGTGCGCTGCACATTGAGCGCATGGTCTTTTTTGTTAATTGAGGAAGATCGTCACATGGAACCTGCAAAGATCCTGATTCAACTGGACACGGATCGTTTCCCAAGCTCGTTTGACGCAGTGGTGGCCGTCGATTCGCACGTTGACCATCTGCTGCAATACTCAGCGGTGGACGAACAGCACGTCATAGGATTGGTGCATGGTGCCATGTTCACTCGCAGTCCGGCGCAGCTTCGCAGGACAGCCATCTTTGTTGGCGGCTCGAATGTGGTGCAGGGGCAAAATCTGGTCAAAAGAATTTGCTCAGCTTTTTTTGGACCGATGCGTGTGTCTGTGATGCTGGACTCCAACGGAGCGAACACGACTGCCGCTGCCGCAGTTCTATGTGCTGCTCGCCATATCGACTTGAAACAGACTCGTGCCATAATACTCGGCGGTACTGGTCCGGTAGGTCAGCGCGTCGCCAGATTGCTGCTGGATCAGGGGGCTCGTGTCACGTTAGTTTCGCGTCAGCACGAGAAGGCACGACAGTCGTGCGATCAAATACTGGAACTTGTCTCGGGCGACTCCCAAAACCGGCTCGTTGCGTTGGGCAGCCAGGAAAAACAGGCATTTTCGGAAGAGTTAATCCTCTGCGATGCCGTATTTTCTTGTGGAGCGGCGGGGGTCACCTTGCTGGATCAGCAGCAATTGTCTATGGCAAACAAGCTCAAGGTCGCTATCGACTTAAACGCGGTACCGCCATCCGGTATCGCGGGAATCTCGGCAACCGACAAAGCCGCGCATCGGTACCAACGCATTGACTACGGGGCGATCGGCGTCGGCGGTTTGAAAATGAAGATCCACCGAGCCGCCATCGAGTCGTTGTTTGAAAGCAACGACCAAGTCCTGGATGCCCCCGAGATCTTTGCTGTTGGCAAGCGGTTGGAAGCACAGACCGTCAGCAAGAGCTAACCGTCTTGGTCCAGTCGCAAGGAGCAAAGTGCCAGTTGTCGATTGACTGAGACAACTACCCTGCGCGGCGCGTCGAATCTGCTTGATGTTCGGTCTGATTTGGACGCAGCGGAATGACACGTGGCTGAAGCATGGCTTGAGCGCCAGTCTGCCAACTTCGACTGGATGTACCGTCCCATTGCCGACTTTCGATGGCTTGGACGATTCTGTCAGCTAGCTCCACCGCTCTGGCACCATCTTCACCCGAAACTGCCGGAGCGCTACTGGATTGAATGCTGAGTGCAAAATCGTTCTGCTCGTCCAGGATCGCATTGCGGCCTGGGGCTGCCAACGTCTCGACTGTCAGATATTGCTGAAAAATCTGGTCTTTGGCTTGCATGCGTTCAGCAACTGGCATTTCGTCCAGTGCAACCAATCGTTGTTGAACATCCTCAGCCGGTCGGATCAATTGCAATTGATCCGCAGAAAAATCGATGTCGGCATAACAGGAAGTCGTATACAACTGCATTCGGCGCTGGCCGGATGCCGCCAGGCGCGAAGCTCGCAAATTGGCTACTAGACCGCTAGCAAAAGTCAATCTGGCTTCAGCCAAATCTTCGTGGCTGCCTAACAAGGCCAGTCCGCTGGCATCAATCCGTTCAATCGGCGAATGATCCAAAGACAAGATTAGATCCAAATCGTGAATCATCAAGTCCATCACGACGCCAATGTCGGTGCTGCGACCGCTATAAGTTCCACATCGCACCGCATCGATGAATTTCGGTTTACCCAAATGCGGAATCGCCGTGGTCCACTTGGGATTAAAACGTTCCACATGCCCAGTTTGAAGGACTCGCCTGTGATTCCTGGCGATATGCACCAAACGCTGAGCCTGATCCGCACTGCTGGCGAGCGGCTTTTCTACAAGACAGTGAATACCTGAACGCAACAGAGCGCTTGTGATCTCGTAGTGAAAGACCGTGGGTGTGGCTACGATGGCCGCATCGATTTTTCCAAGCAGTTCGCTGTAGTCCTTAACGGTCGACAATCCCAACTGCGTCTGAACGAGTGCTCGCATTTCAGGCGAGGGATCGGCGACGGCAACGAAAGTGAATTGCGGATTGGTGTGAGCCAGTTTGGCGTGAACTCTTCCCAAATGCCCGCCGCCAATAACCGCCAGTCTTAGCTTGCTCATGCAGCCTTTCTCCGATCACGGCCGCGACCATGTCGGCCACCTTGCGAGTCCTGAATAAAATCGAACAAAATTTGAAGTTCGGGCAACAACGGTTGATTGCCGGTGAGAATTTCCCTGGCGTGATCCATGCCCACCCTTGACCTATACAATAGCCGGTAAGCTTCCATAAGCGCCTTGATCGCCTCGGGTGAAAAATTCTTTCTTTTCAATGCGACGATATTGATCGTTCTGGGTCGCGCTGGAAAGCCTTCAACCAGCATGAATGGTGGCACATCGTGCAACACACGGCTAAGTCCACTGACAAAACTGTAACAACCAATCGACGAAAAGTGATGTACGGCACAGCCGCCGCTAAGCGTCGCGTCATGCTGTACATGAACATGTCCGCCCAGCATGACATTGTTGGCCATGATCACGCGATCACCAACTTTGCAATCGTGCGCGATATGGCTGCAAGTCATCAAGTAACAGTTGCTGCCCAGTGAGGTGATGCCGTCCTCCTTCTCGGTAGCGCGATTGATCGTCACCGATTCTCGCAACACATTATTGTCGCCTACGATTACCTGAGTGGGCGAACCCTGGTAGCTAAGATCCTGCGGTTCCGCACCAATGACAACGCCTGGAAATAGATGGTTATTTCTACCGATAATGGTGTTACCGGTCAGTGTCACGTTGTTCTCAAGCCGAGTTCCACGACCGACGCGGACATTGGGGCCAATAACACAGTGGTGCCCGATGCGTACCTCTTCGTCCAGCTCTGCGCGTGGATCAACAACGGCGGTATGAGCGATAATGGTGGCCATGGATGACGACTTTCAAATGGTAATGATCCTAATTGGTTGTGATTCTACGCAGCACGACGCTGGCCTTGTATGTCGAATATCTGCCCCTCAGTGTCAGATCGGTTCAGCAGCAACTCTCGTAGCCTAGCTGCCAACTGGCCATTCAGTTGATGCCCACTGCGGTAGGCTGTTACACTTCCTAGCAAATCTGCCCCAACTACCGCTAGATCACCTAAGACGTCCAACGCCTTATGTCGAGCGGTTTCGTTTGGGAATCTTAGACTGTTATCGATTGGACCTTGTGCATCAAAAACGATCAGATCGCGGTCTGTCACATGAGTGGCAACGCCCTGCAATCGCAGTGCATCGGCGTCGCTACGTGTTATGAACGTCCGGGCTGGGGAGAGTTCAGTCAAAAATGTTTCAGGCTGAATGGTGGCCGAATATTCACAGGCAAGGACCGGACTGTTGGGTCCGTAGTCCAATTGGTACTCAATTTCGAAACGCTCAGCAGGTTGTATCATGACCCATGCCATGTCGGTTCCAACTCGCAGGGGTTGTTTTAGTCTCAGTTGGGGGCGTAGTGCCTGAAGCGCAATGGTACCTACGGTCGATAAGGCCAGAGCCAAGGGATAGCTACTTCCGTCCAGCCCAGGCATTTCGGCGGCCGTGCATCGAACCAATGCATTGTCAACCTGCAGTCCGGACAAGGCTGCCATGACGTGTTCGATCATTTCGAATCGCATTTGCCCACTGCCTAAACAGGTACGCAGGGATAACCCCTGGCAGTTTTCTGCGACAGCTTCAATGCCTTGTTCGTCGTATAAATCTTGCCTAAAGAATCGAATGCCGGTTCCAGCCGGTGCAGGCAAGAAGGTAAGCGTATTGACCAAACCAGACCAATAGCCTCGGCCCGTAATCGTACATGGTCCTTGCAATGTTGTCTGTTGGCGACTGGCCGGCATGACTTCCCTGTCTGACAGCATTAGTTTGGTAAGCCAGATCTAAGAATCTGGCATGGTGATTGATCAAGATTGACAAACTGGAAGCACTTCTGCTTGTCAGATGCTTTGTTTCAAACCGGAATCAGGTCGAACCCACGCCAACTGGCCCGCCAAACAGGCAGCCGATTGAAGGATTCGACCCGATCTGTCTCCGATTGATTTACTTAGGCGCAAGCGACATGGCCATACATATATTTAGCGAACGACTTGTCCGTTGCTCGGTTGATTGGCGGTACGTGCTCCACCGGCGGCGGTAGTGCCAAGCTGTTTTTGCAAAGCGTCCAAGACCCAAGTGGTCAGATCCAAATTCGTGTCGTAATAGATCACGTTTTGCGACATGGCGATTTCAAGAGTCTCAGGCTTCTTGGGATCGATCGGTTGTCGGCTCACTTGCAAAACGACTTGAACGCCCATTTGTTGATTGAGGTACTTGAGCAACTGAGTGATCTGTCCATGCACTTCAAACAGAATTTCCGCTTGAGAATTCTCAAATTCTATACGTTTCTTGACCAGTTACAAAAGAAACTCGGTATCCTGTTCTGCGATTTGCTTCTCTGCTCGATCGTAGTCGGGAGTTCCTTCAGTATACTGCTCTTTCAACTGTTCCATCTGCTTGATGATGGCTTCTCGTTTGGTCTGCATCTCTTTGTCCGCGGCTTCCATTCGAGACTTGATCCCTTCCATCTTGCCCTTGAGGGTTGGATGGTTTTGCAGAATGTGACCAATATCGATCACGCCTACGGAACGACCAGCCGAAGCGGTCTGGGGCTGGGCCTGTGTTTGAGCCTGTTGAGCTTGAGCCACGGCGGCCGTGTAGATGGCTGCACCGCTTACCAACAGGGCGGCCACGAGGGTCTGGTGTCGCACTTGAGCACTCCTTGCTTAAGGTTATTTGGGCGGTTGCAGTCGAAGTTTCAACGAATCGATCTGCTACCACCGATCTTGCTTTTGTTAGGGGGCACAGTTGCCACCCATGGGATCTGACCCGTTCAGATCTCTAGTAGTCCAATCCATCCCGAATTAGACCACCGGCGTCATTCTGCTGATTTCCGGCAACCAGGTAAAGACCGATTTCAGACAAAATGCCATTGTTTCTGAGATTTCCTTCTAGATGCTGCACATAAGAATATGGGGTTATTCCAGAATTTTTATTGGTTGAAAGTGGCGATTGGTGGCAGTTTGCTTCGTACTCGAAATCGATACTTTCGCGGGTCCCGAGCAGG
>DAIRSD010000285.1:0-6215 GCA_036804625.1 Aureliella sp.
AGGAACTCGGATAATCAGCCTGAGAATGAGCATGGGCTATTTGATGACGTGTCAGGATCCAGAGGTCGGAACCTACAGTTTTCTACTGAAGTGGAAAAAGCCGTTTCGGCGGCCGATATGATTTTCATCTGCGTGAACACACCTACCAAGACCTTTGGAATCGGTGCTGGGCGAGCTGCCAATTTGGAGTATGTCGAAAAGTGCGCTCGTTTGATAGCCAGCGTCTCGCATGGTCACAAAGTTGTTGTCGAAAAATCAACGTTGCCGGTGCGCACCGCCGAAGCGGTAAAACGCATTATGTCGACGTCTGGCAACGGTGGCACCTTTGACGTGTTGAGCAATCCCGAGTTTCTAGCCGAAGGATCGGCCATCGAAGACCTGCTCAGTCCAGATCGCGTTTTGATCGGTGGCGAATCGACTGTGGCCATCGATTCGCTGGTGAACGTCTATGCACGCTGGGTGCCCAGGGATCGTATTCTGACAACCAATGTTTGGAGCAGTGAATTGTCCAAGCTTGCTGCCAACGCTTTTTTGGCTCAGCGTGTCTCCTCGATCAATGCCATTTCAGCTTTGTGTGAAGCCACGGGTGCTGATGTGGACGAGGTCGCGCGGGCCATTGGTACTGATTCTCGCATTGGCAAGAAGTTCCTGAAGGCTTCGGTCGGTTTTGGAGGTAGTTGCTTCCAAAAGGATATCTTGAACCTAGTCTATCTGTGTGAGCATTTCGGACTGAAGGAAGTGGCCGACTATTGGGAACAAGTTGTGGTCATGAACGACTACCAAAAGCGCCGTTTCGCTCAGAATATTGTCAGGACGATGTTTAACACGGTCTCTGACAAGAAGATTGCACTTTGGGGATGGGCCTTCAAGAAAGACACGAACGACACACGCGAATCGGCAGCCATTTATGTCTGTCGCGATTTGTTGCAAGAACGAGCAAGGCTGGCCATCTACGATCCTCGTGTCAGTCGCCAGCAGATCCTGTCCGACCTGCGATCAGTGCTGCGCGACACTTCTGGGCACATTCCAGCCAACGTGGAAGAGCTGTTGCAAGCCAACGTCTCGGTTGGCAAAGATGCTTATGAAGTTGCCAATCAGGCGCACGCTGTAGCTGTGATGACCGAGTGGGATGAATTCCGATTGTTAGACTTTTCACGCGTCTATCAGGTGATGGCCAAACCCGCCTTTGTCTTTGATGGTCGCAACATTCTGGACAACGGAAATTTGGCCAAGATCGGCTTTGAGGTCCATTCCATTGGTCGTGGCAAAGTTGAATAACTGTCAGCGCGTGAAGCTTGTTTCACAAGGCGGCAGTGGAAGGGTTGCCTGTGGCTACCGTCGCCAGACGGTGGTTGAGCAAGATTCCCACTGTCTGGCGACAGTAGCTACCAGCAACTTCGCTGGCCGACTTACAGCGATCCATTAAAGGCTTGCAGCAGCTTGCGCCCACGAAAGATGCTAAGGGCTACTGCAGGAGTCATGCTATCTGGTTGGCTGTTGGCCGGGAAAAAGCTGATGTCAGATTCTTGAGCTATGGCGATTCCACGCGATGAACCTTGGCTGGCTTGGGTAAGCAAGGCGGGCTCACCCAGCAGAAAAGTTAGCATCACAGGAGCGATCTCTTCGTAGCCTGCTTCACGCATCGAATCGATCATCAGTTCTACCCAGCGCGATTGCTGACCAGCAAGCTGCCTAATAGGCAGTTCATAAATCTCTTCATGCTCTAATTGCCAGCCTGCGAATGCGGCATAGACATCTTCTAGTGGAAAATGATTTAGGTTCGTGGCAAACGCCAGCGTAACCGGACCGGCGATACCGATGTTGCAGGTACTCCCCTGCGGCAGCTCGTATTCAAAGCGAAACAGGTAGCAGTCGCGCGGTTCTTCATACCCGGGCCAATAGAGAGTCCGGGTCTCTATCGACTCGATCCGAGTGGGCGGCAGGCCAAATTGTTCAGGTCTTGCCAGCCATCCTGCCAGATCGGATTCTGCCAGTGCCAGCGGTGAGCGATACTGCTGGTCGATCTGATCGGCTACACCAAGTTCTTCTGCGTAATTGACCGCTCGGACTCTGGCAACAGGGTCCAGAGCTAGCTCGACGAGTCTCTGGAGACCGCGCGGATCGTTCATTCCTGCCAGAGAGGCCGCTGCTTCGCACTGGATGCGCCGGTGAGCTAATTCTAAAGCCTCATGAAGCGCTGGTATTGAGGCGGCGTGGCCGATCTGGCCTAACGTGTCACACAGTGAAATAGTGAGCGCCACTGCATCGTTTAGGACCTGCTGTACCTGCTTGACATCGTGCCCGAATTGACTGGGGTCACGTTGCAATTTCTCCAGTCGAATGACCACCTGTTTCAGCAAGGCTGCAAGCTGATCGCATTGTGTTGACCATGGATGATGTTCCAGTCGGCTTGAGCGCATGCCGTGATTGGCTAGATCCAACAAGACGGAAAGAGTTGAAGGATGAAAAACTTGGCTGTCCAAACGTTCGAAGAAAAAAGCAAGAAGCTGGCCGTCGCATTTCCAAAGTGGACTTAGTCCTAGACCCACCAATTGCCAGTCGGCCAGAGGATGCTGACTGATCAATTCTGCGGTTGCCGCGATCGCTTCTTCATCGCTTTGCGCAGCCAGGCATTGAAGTGTGAGCGCGGCGCAGGTTGGGTCCACAGGCAGCCAGCGAAGGTACAACTGCGTAAGCGCCTCGATAGCGATAGCCGGATTCGATTCATCCGATAGCCGATTTTCGCGGGATTGTCTGGTAACAAACCGACTGGCCATTATCTGAAGCAGGCTGCGCAATCGCTTGGCTTGCGCCGGTCCAGGCACAAGGTTGGCCAACAAGGTTTCACACAGTGTCTCGATCTCAACTTCACCTGCTTTGTGCAGCCCCGCCGCTATGGAATCAAGCGGTGGGGTGGCGTCGGGTTGGTCGTCTTGACACCAGGAGAGAATCTGTCGCAGCCAAGCAATGTCGCTGGTCAAAGGGGTTGCTTCCTCAAATAAAACGGTCACTGATTGTAGTAACCTTGGATCGCTTTGCGTTCGATGCTGAGCAGTTTGTCCAACCGTTGTTGATGTCTGGGAAGCGGCGTGTATCTGGCTTGCAGAAATGACTGAACAATTTCTTTAGCCAGTTCCGATCCGATGATTCTACCGCCGATGCACAGCACATTCATATCGTCGTGCTGGACGCCCTGGCGAGCCGAGTAAGTGTCGTGACACACGCTGGCCCTGATACCTGGAATTTTATTGGCTGTCACGCTGACGCCCACACCGCTACCACATACTAGGATGCCACGCTGCGCGTTACCTTGGAGAATCTCCAGAGCTACCTTTTCGGCATAGTCTGGGAAGTCACACGATTGATCGCTGAAGGGTCCGCAGTCCAGCCACTGAGTGCCGGTCAGCTTCAGTTGATTCACTAGTAGGTCTTTCAGCGGGAAGCCCGCGTGGTCTCCACCGATGGCAACTCGCATGACTTGAGTATTGGAACTTGCTTGGCTTGCGGGATCTGGGGGCGACATTGGTCTGCGGTCCAGGAGGGGGAAGGCGGTGTGGTTTAACGTTCACAAAGTGGCAAAAAACACTTTGGCTGCACAGTTTAGCCATGGAACTGAATTTGGGGAGGGTCGTCGTCGGCGGGTCGCGAAAGTACCGGTATTGTTGCTGTTGAGGGGACCGGCGAAAGGAAATCGAGCGAATAACCAAAAAATGCAACCAGCGGGAAGGCTTAACGACCGGTTGAGGTAAAAAACTTGGGAAAACCCAGCTTGGTAACAATCCTATGACATTGCTGTAGGCATCGTTCGCGGTTAAATTTGCGGTTTACGTCGCTCTATGCAGTCACCAACTGGGCTGTTCCGGTTGGCACAGAGTGTCATTAACCCCGTTCTTAACGCTTTACCGCCAATAGGTGATGCGAGCTTGGCAGCTATACGGACTGTTTTTGCTCTGTCATTACCTGTCTTTTATCCTCACTGGGGGGGTGGTGAAGGGTTCATTGGTTCTAGGAAAATCTATGGTAAATCGCAACCTAATTCGCTCTTTGGAAAGCGACGACTCGTTTGGCTCACAGGTGGAATCCCTGTTAACGGTAGAAGAGCTGGATGAGATGATCCTCCCGACTTTAGAGGATCTTAACAAGCAGTTTGACGTCAATCGGATCGTCGAGGGCACTATTATCGAGGTCAGCGGCGAGTTTGTCGTGATCGACGTCGGCTTTAAGAGTGAAGGTGCAATCAATATTAGTGAGTGGGAGGGCGATGCTGAGCAACCGCAGCCCGGCCAATCAATCAAAGTTCTGATCGAGGAGATGGAGGATTCGTTGGGACCTGCCAACGACATTCACGGAATGATTTCGCTTAGCAAGCGCAAGGCGGAGAAGATCCTGGAATGGGAAAGGATGATGTCCGAAGTCAAGGAAGGTCAAGTGGTGACCGGTACCGTGACTCGAAAGATCAAGGGTGGTTTGTTGGTGGACATTGGAGTCAATGTCTTCTTGCCAGCTAGCCAAGTAGATATTCGTCGGCCCAATGACATCGCCGACTACATTGGTCGAGTGGTTCAGTGTGAAGTGTTGAAGATCGACGAGGAGCGTCGCAACATTGTGGTCAGTCGTCGTTCGTTGATCGAGCGACAGCGCGAAGAGGATCGCGAACACCTGCTTGGCGAATTGGAAGTCAATCAGATTCGCAAGGGTGTTGTCAAGAATATCGCCGACTTCGGGGCTTTCGTGGACTTGGGCGGAATCGACGGCTTGCTGCATATCACGGACATGAGCTGGGATCGCATCGGGCATCCATCGGAAATGGTGGCTATCGACCAAGAGATCGAGGACAAGGTTCTTCAGATCGATCGCGAGAAGCAGAAGATTGCTTTGGGCTTGAAGCAAAAGCAAAATAATCCTTGGGATAACATTCTTGAAAAGTATCCTGTGGGTGCTGTCATCAAGGGCGAAGTGGTCAACGTCATGAGCTACGGAGCCTGCGTGAAGATGGAGCCTGGCATTGAGGGCTTGGTACACATCAGCGAGATGTCTTGGACTCGCCGCATCAGTGATCAGAAGGAATTGGTTGCCGTTGGTGATCGAATCAATGTCAAGATCCTGGGCGTAGATCCCGAAGGCCAACAGCTATCGTTAGGCATGAAACAGACGATGGCCAATCCTTGGGACGAAGTCATGCAGAAGTATCCTGAAGGCGGCATCGTAACGGGCAAGGTTCGCAACTTGACCAATTACGGCGCGTTCATCGAACTGGAGCAAGGAATTGATGGATTGCTGCACGTATCTGACATGTCCTGGACGCGTAAGATCAGTCACCCCAGCGAATTGGTCGAAAAGGGCCAAGAATTGAAGTGTCGAGTGTTGTCTGTGGACAACGATCGACGCCGAATCGCTTTGGGGCTTAAACAGTTGGACGAAGATCCATGGACAACCACCATTCCGGAAAAGTATCAGTCGGGACTTCGAGTTACCGGCAAGGTGACCAAGATCACCAACTTTGGGGTCTTCATAGGCCTTGAAGATGTTTTGGAAGGGCTGTTGCACATCTCTGAGTTGTCGGACGATAAAGTCGACAATCCAGAGCATGTCGGCAAAGTGGGCGATGAGCTGGAAGTCAAGGTCTTGCGAGTTGACGCGGACGAACGCAAGATCGGACTCTCTCGCAAGCGGCTCGACTGGGCGGCTGCGCAAGAGGCGGCTGCGGCTCGCGAAGAGCAGCGACAGCAACAGATTGCCGAAGCCCGCCAGCCCCAGGAACTCAAAGGCGGCTTGGGCAGCGCTGGTCCCCTAATTGCGACCCCGCCTAATTAGTGATTGCTACTGACGATGAGTTGTGATTGCAACTTACGATAAGTATCGAATGCAGCTAACGATAAGTGGCAATTGACATTTTTGAGGAATTGAGATTTCCACCAAGAAACACCGCTCGAATGAGCGGTGTTTTTTATTGTCGTGGATCGCTCCGCGTTCCTGTTTCTTTTACCGCCCAGCCGAAGGCACCGGCAGCTCAAAAACAATAATGCGAGATAGATTTAATATGTATGCCTGAAGGTGACACTTCTCGCCAATCACCACCACTAATTACTGCCCAAAGTCTGGAATGACTGCATTATCGTACTCGTACTCCTACTCCTACCCGTACTCCTACTCGTACTCCTACTCGTACTCGACACCGTTTGGGCTTCCGAGTAGCAACGGTCTTTAGTATTGAT
>DAIRSD010000286.1:0-6175 GCA_036804625.1 Aureliella sp.
AGTTCAGAAACTCCAACGCCGCTGCCAGACCATTCGTAGATGTGCCGCCGACATTGGTGATTTCCGCTAAGGCTCGCCGGCTGAATTCATGTAATGTTTCGCTATCTGCTCGAACCATAGGCAAAGACTCCAACGAATTTAACATTCGCGCGTAGAACACTTGATGCACCAACTGCGAACGATTCCGAAGAATCCCAAGCCTTCGGGAAAGATTGGGCGCAAAAAGCGGAGGCCAAACCATGATCTGCCAAACTAGAATGCAGGCTACCAGCACAAAAAATGCCGCAACGACGACGCGAAAAATTTGCCGCATGGATCGCTTTTGAAACAAGTTGCCACCAACACCTCCCAAAACTTGAGACCAGTCGGAAGCTAAATTGCCCATCAATTCCTTGCCATCCTGAGCCATATTTCCATACAAATCCATTTCATGCAGCTTATCCGAAGCAGAAACGTAGTCTTCCCAGAGCTTGTCAGCATAGTCGAGCGACTGAGCCGTCTCGACAATCGCTCGATCCGCCTGCTCGATGCCTGGCGAGGCGTCCAATTGAACCCAGTAATAGGGTGCGTCACACAGCGACGACTCGACTTCGGTCCCCAACAATTCAGCCCGACTAAATCTGGCCTCCACCCAAGCATGAGCATCGGATTGCCGCACGATAAAGTGCTGCCCCAATTTGTTTCGGTCGGCCGCAAGGTAGCCGATGACGATGCGTGATGGGATGCCTGACTGTCTTAGCATGGCAACCAATGCGGCGGCGTAGCTCTGGCATAATCCTGTTTTAAGGTGGACGACAAAATCTTCAATGGGATCGATATCGGCATCAACGGGAGGTGGCTGATCCAACGTGTAGGTGTATTCTCCCGAGTATTTCAGGTGACTTTCCAGTGCTTTCGCAGCAGCAAAGCGAGAAGCCGTCGGAATGCTTACTGATCGATTGTCCTGAATCACGTTTGCTTGTCGTAAAATTTCAAGTCGTTTTTTGTTGCCTCTCGGTACCTCACGTGGCAAGCTGGCCGTCACCGAAGCCGCTACTTCCTGGTGAAAATCCGGTATGACAGTGATCGGGCGGCCGCCGGTGAATCCTAACGACTCGAAACGATAAACTTGTGTGCGCCTTGCTGCTGGATCATAATTTGGCCGATTGTCAAATACCATTTCCGATGCGCGATAGGGCAGGTTCTTGTGAGAAGCAACCAGAGGCGGGATACAAACCAGTTCCTGACGCACTCGCTTGCGAAAGGTCACTTCGACAGTCACCAGATCTCCATGCTCGCACAAAGGCTGACCAGAATCCACGGTGGTGGGATCTACGGGATGCTGAGCGGTCCAATAACCGGGTTCGTACGATCCAACGGGAGGTTGATAGGTATCTACAACGCCCACACGCAAATAGGGAGGCTGATGAACGGGATAGACCTGGCCCTGGCTGTCAATCAACTTCAACCGCATCATTTGTTCAGGATTCGATAGTACTCGACCAAACATGCCAACGCTGACGCGGTCCGAAAGCCCTACCTCTTTCTGTTTCTGACCCAAATGGGCATCATTATTCGTTCGAGGTAGAAGGACAAACAATGAGGCAGCAAAAACAAGAGCCCCTAACGATAATGGTATGGTCAACAAGAATCGGCTCTTGCGATGAACTGTACTTAGGGAAACATCTACTTGAGGTTGCGATGTGACCGAATGCAGTGGCAGTGCCTTCTTACGAATCGACTTGATGAACCGCTGATAGACCAGTTCGTACAACAATGGCACCGGCCGGTCGACCTCAGGCATAACGTCGACCAGCGTAGCGTAACGAGCGAACAAGACCAGCGCAGACACCCATAAAAACAGAATCGGTGCCAGCAACATGCCATACATGTAATTGTCGTTGATCAGGGCCGCAACAATCATTTGCAACAGAAAGAAAATCGCCAATTGCTCAAAGACACGTATGCTCTTCTTCTGGAAGAAAAGAACGCACTGTGGGTAAATCAGCAGCCCCGCAACCGCCATCAATTGCCCCGACTCGGAGCTTCGAAAGACGCTGATGATCAGAGTTACTAGAGCGATTACAGAAGCTATCCCCATTCCGAAATAGCTACCCAAACGTTCGATATGAAATACTTCCAACCAGTCTACCAGGACGTATGACGCGATGACTACCAACAACACCAGCGCAGGCAAAAAGAAATTGCCGGTGTCACTATTGGCTACCAAAAGCGATGTCAAAAAAGCGATGATGGCGTACCGCTGAGTTAGATAGCGGCGGAGCCTGTGAATTCGCTTGGGTTCCATTGAAAGTAAGGCTCCAAATCTCCACTTCGTACGTCCAGCCACTGAATGCTAATCCTTTTGAGCGCGCTGGGACCAATCGATTTTAGCATCTCACCCTGTAATTGCTCGATCTGCGAACTTCGAGTGCTAACCACCAGCAAGCTGGGATTGGACAGCAAGGCAATCGACATGCCACCAATCGCCGTAGCGCGTTGCGGCTGCGGGCTGGGCCGCAGCACGGCCAGTTCGTCTAACAAATTCCTGACCAACACGGGGCTCTGTATATTGGTTAGCGTAACCACTTGGGCTGCCGCGATAGCCACTGCGATACGCGCTCCGGCAACCTGAGCAGAACGTGTCGCCAACGTGGCCACAAAAGCGATTGCACGCTCACAGGCGACTAAACATTCCTCACTGCGATCATTCTTATATTGGTATAGATCCAGTAGCACACAGGCTTGTTGCTGCTGAAGGCGGTCGAACTGTTTTACCGTCAATTCGCCCTGCTTGGCAGTTGTCCTCCAGTGAATCCAGCGCCGTGAGTCGCCTGTCACCCAGGGCCTAAGTCCGAAGAATTCTGTCTCGTGCGCGCCAGCATGGCGCGATGCCTTGACTTGACCAACGCGGTCAATACGAAAAAAAATCTTTGCTGCCGGAAGCAAATGCCCCAGCCTGGGATGGACAATCACCTGCTGCACCAGCGACTCGGTTCGCCAGCTTCGTCCTAAACTGAGCGGAAAACGGGTCGAAAGAACGCAAGGACCGATTTGGTACCAGCCGCGGCGATGGAAGGTCAGCCGGTAACTGGCACTGCCGGTGCTTCCTGCTGGCAATTCGTCTAGCGCAGCCGTGGCTTTGCAAATCTGTCGATTCGATTTTGGCGCCAATTGCTGAATGTTGTCTTCGAACTTAATCAACCAGGCACCCAACCATTGCTTGCGGTTGCTGGCGGTGATCTGGCAGTCCACGGGACTGCCCTCAGTCGTCCGCTCCAACATACGTCGTGTTGCCGTCACTCCCGAGATGGTGCCGATGCTGATTCGCCATTGCAGCAAAAGCAAGCCAATCATCGCTGTAGCGATCAGAATCAGCAAGTTGATATCGCGAGCTACCGCACCTACAAATACAAACAAGACGATAAACAGCAGGTGCGCGCCTTCACGCGTCAATGCAAATCTAGCCTGTGATGCCGATCTAGCAAGCAACCGCTGGCGTCGCCGTTGATATCTGCCCCAACCTGCGCTCAAAAGCTGCTTGAATCGAGTCAACCAATTTTCGCGTTTTGCCATAACACTTTTCAACTATACAGGCACAGGCAACTCTCGCACCAACTGCCGCACAATCTCTTCGGTTTCACTTCGGTCAGCTCCAGGCAGCATACCGCGCGGCACAATGCGATGCGATAGAACCGGTATTGCCAAGGCTTTTACATCGTCAGGAATGACAAAGTCGCGACCCTGCACCAGAGCGAGAGCCTGCGAGGCGCGATAGTAGGCCAAGCAACCTCGCGTGCTGATCCCCACTTGCAACATATCCGATTCTCGCGTCGCGTGAACGATGTCCAGCAAATAATTAGCGATCGACTGATCCGCCTTCACCGCTCGCACTCGCTGCTGGAGCGTTAGAATCTGATCCAAGTCGATTACCGGCCTCAGTTCATCCACCGGCTCGCCCGTGCGATGCGAGGTCAAAAGACTCAGCTCATACTGCCTGTCCGGATAGCCCACTGTAATGCGAAGTAGAAATCGATCCAGTTGGCTCTCAGGCAATAGATAAGTTCCTTCAAACTCGAATGGATTCTGAGTTGCAATCACCAGCAACGGATGGGGAAGTCGGTGCGTCTGGCCGTCCAGACTTACTTGACGTTCCCCCATAGCTTCCAAAAGCGCGCTTTGGGTTCGAGGCGGCGCTCGATTGATTTCGTCAGCCAGCACCACGTTGGCAAAAATTGGACCCGGGTGAAAGGTGAATTCATTTTTAGCTGCATAGTAGACACCACTTCCGGTAATGTCGCTGGGCAACAGATCCGGCGTGAATTGCAATCGTGTGAACTTACCTGAAATACTCTTGGCAATCGCCTTACCAATCAGCGTCTTGCCCACACCCGGCACATCCTCCAACAAAATATGCTCGGCGGCCAGCAAGGCTGCAACGGCTAGCTTGACAACCTCAGGTTTTCCTAGAACCGCTTTGCCAATATTGTCCTGCAGCAGTTGCAGTTCGGGTATGCCACTCGCGTCAGCCATGAAATACCTTAAACTAAGTAGAAATATAATTGATGGAGCAATTGGTTATACATTGTAAGGCTATTTTGAGAAACCGGGGAAACCGATAGGGAAAACCAATGAATTCACCTGAAGTACTAAACCCGATGTCCGCAAGTTCTTCCAAACGCAGATTGTTTGTGTGTTGGTTGGCATTTGTTGTGTTGATGCTGATCGGGGCTGTCGTTCACCGCAATCGAGCGATTGACGGCGATTTTGCAATCACGACCATCGTTAGCTACTCGGCAGCGGTCCTAATCTGGTTGGCCACTTGGCTAGCACTGATGGTGGCTGGCTATCGGCGTCTATGGAAGTATTTACTTGCTCTACCAGTGTTGATAGTCCTTGGCTTGTTGTCTGTATTTCGTTTTGATCGCGTGGACGGCGAGCTGCGTCCGCAATTTTCCTGGCGCTGGGGCGCTGCACCTGATCTTCCCACCGTCAACGCTCCAGACGATTCAATTCCACAGAACATTTCCGTCTCTTGGGAATCGCGCCCTACCGACTCCAATCAATTCCTTGGGCCGACTCGCAACGCAACCTGGACAGGCATTGAATTGGATGCTGATTGGCAGAATCAACCACCCGAGATCTTGTGGCGACAGCCTATTGGCGAAGGCTGGTCCAGTTTTGCGGTAGTTGGCGATTTGGGCGTGACCATGGAACAGCGCGAGGATCAGGAGTGGGTAAGCGCTTATGACGTCAACTCGGGAAAGCTGATTTGGAAACATGCGATGGATCAGCGTTATGCAAGTCCAATAGCTGGTAACGGTCCCCGTAGCACTCCAGCGATTCACGCCGGGCGCGTCTTTGCATGCTCGGCAGTCAACCAATTTGTATGACTGAATCTGCAATCTGGAGCCTAGCTTTGGTCCCGGGATCTGAACGAATTGGCGGGAACCGACGCTCTGGCGTTGCAAAGCGAACTCGAATGGGGCCGCAGCGGTTCACCGCTGGTTCATTCCGGTCGCGTCATCATTCCGTTAGGCGGTCGTTCACCTACCTATCATTCGCTGATCGCTCTAAATCAAGAGACAGGTGAAGAGCAGTGGAGGGCGGGTGACGAGCAAATCAGTTACTCGTCTCCAACTTTGATGACCCTAGGTGGAGTCGAGCAGATTCTGTACGTCTCCAGCAAAACGATTTCCTCCTTTCGTCCTTCCAACGGCGAGCGATTGTGGACGTTTGAGTTTGACGGTGCCAGTGGCCAACCCAATGTTGCTCAGCCACTTCGATTGGACGACGGGCGAGTCTTCTTCTCCAAAGGCTACGGTATCGGTTCGCGCACCCTGCGAGTCACTCGACAGTCAACCAGCGCGGAAGCAAGCTCAGAAGTCAAGTGGAGTGCTGCGGTTGAGGTGGAGAATCGTACAGTGCTAAGGACAAAATTTACAAATGCAGTCCTCTGGGAAGACCACCTCTATGGCCTGAGCGACGGAATTCTAGAGTGCATTGATTCAAAGACACTTCAGAGGCGATGGAAACGCGGACGATATCATCAAGGACAAGTTTTGCTTTTGGGCAAACACCTACTAATTACCGCAGAAGATGGCCGCTTGGTGCTGCATCAAACGGAAACTTAAGAAGCTCGGGAACTGGCATCACTGCCTGTAAACGGCGATGTTATCTGGAACGTGCCCACCGT
>DAIRSD010000287.1:0-6167 GCA_036804625.1 Aureliella sp.
ACACCTCACACCTCACACGTCACAATGTGTCCATCGGATCGATATCGACTACATACTGCACCTCTTTGGGAGGTTTGATATCGACCAAGGCTCGCTGCAATAGCCGGTGGCGGTATTCTGGAAAAACTGATTGAATGATCACGTGGAATCGATACTTTCCGCGCACCCTAGCCAGAGGTGGGGGGGCCGGACCCAGGCTACGCCAATCCTATTCCAATACAGACCGGACCGCTTCAAGCCTCCCGGAGAAGGACTCGGAAAATTCTTCAGTCTCCTTCAGATCTGGCCCGCGCATGATAATCCGAGCCAAATGGCCATGCGGAGGGTAGCCAAACTGAGTTCGCTTGACCATCTCGGCAGTGGCAAAACCTGTAAAATCATGTTGTCTGGCATAGGTAATGGCTTGATGATCCGGTGATTAGGGCTGCACCAGCACGCGACCGCGCCTCTCGCCGCGACCGGTCCGACCAGCCACCTGAGTGACTATCTGGAATGTTTTTTCCGCAGCGCGAAAGTCGGGGAAGTGCAGGGCGGTGTCCGCGTTGATGACCCCCACCAGCAGCACGTTTGGAAAGTCCAACCCCTTGGCAATCATCTGTGTCCCCAGCAGAATCTGAGTTTTGCCCTCACGAAATTGATTCAGTACGCGAGCGTGACTACCGGGCTTGCGCATGGTATCGCTGTCCATTCTTTCGACGGTTGCTCCGGGGAACCGATGCTGGACCTCTATTTCTAAGCGCTGAGTTCCCTGACCACTCAGTCGGATGCCGTCGTATTGACATTGCGGACACACCGGCGGCGTGGGAATCGTAAACTCGCAGTAGTGGCAACAGGCTTTGGACCCGTCGCGATGATGTGTCAGCGGTAGATCACAGTCGGGGCAGGTGACCACATGCCCACAGCTCGGACACTGGATTGCTGTCGCAAAGCCCCTGCGATTCAGCAGTAACATCGTCTGCCCGCCGGCGGCTAGAGTCTCTTGCATGGCTTCGTAAAGCGGCCGAGAGATGCTGCCCTGATGGGGCCCCTGTGACTGACTGCGCAAATCGACGATTTGCACTTCAGGCAATGGGCGATTGTGAATGCGTCGTGGCAGTTCGGCCAGTCGATACTTGCCCACGCGAGCCCTTTGCCAACTTTCCAAGCTGGGTGTTGCGCTGCCTAAAACCAACGGGATCTGCTCAAGGAACGATCGATGCAAAGCCACATCTCTTGCGTGATAGCGAGGCAAAGTTTCCTGCTTGAACGACGACTCATGCTCTTCGTCCAGCACGATCAAGCCCAGCCTAGGCAAGGGTGCAAAAATGGCGCTGCGAGGTCCAATGACCACCGATGATTGACCGGCCGCAATGCTTCGCCACTGATGGCTTCGCTCCACGTTGGTCAAATGGCTATGTAAGATGGCAACTTGCCCAAAACGATTCACGAATCGCT
This sequence comes from Aureliella sp., assembly GCA_036804625.1. GTDB lineage: Bacteria > Planctomycetota > Planctomycetia > Pirellulales > Pirellulaceae > Aureliella. The sequence goes on from DAIRSD010000287.1 coordinate 1,435, forward strand.
GGTAGGTTTGCGGTGTCAAACTGATTTCGGGCACCAACACGATGGCCTGGCGTCCGTAACTGATCACTTCGTCAATGGCCTGCATATAAATTTCTGTTTTGCCACTGCCAGTGATGCCATGAAGCAGAATCGTCTCCTGACGATGCGACTCAAGCGACTGAGTGATCAGTCGCAGGGCTTGCCTCTGGTCAGCGCTCAGCGCCAAGGGAGGGCAGGTGGGTAGTGCTTGCGATTTTGATCGCGGCTGATCAAATCGCTCCTGCCTCGCTTCGATCAAGCCGCTTCGTCGCAACGAAGATATTGGAGCTACTGAACAGTCAGCCAGTTTCTGCAATTGATCCGAAGTCAAGCCTCCACCGGACAACACCAATTGACGCATCACCTCTTGCTGTTTCACGGAAGGCAAAGCACCAATGACCTGATCGTTAACGGAAGCTGCCGTGTAAAGTACCGTGCGCTCACGAGTCCCTGCCGCCGCACGCACTCCGCTGGGCACCGCCGCCTCGATCACTTGCCCCAGCGGTGCCATGTAATACTGGCTCATCCACTCCAACAACTGCAGTACTTGCGGCGGACAAATGGGCTCGGCGTCGATCAGGTCAGTAATTGGCTTCAGCGCGCTGGGTGCCTGCGCAATCGTCTGAACTGAGATACAATAGCCAAGCATCTCGCGATTGCCCTTGCCCAACGGTACCTTGACGCGACTGCCTGGATGCAACTTGCCGATCCACTGGTTGGGAATGCGATAGGTCAGTGGACCATGTGGCGGTTCAGAAAATACAATCTGAGCTGACGGACACTCGCTTTGGGCATCCAGTTCCCAGGGAGGTAGATCTTCGGGGAAAAGTTCGTGTTGGCTCATGAATTGTCCGGCCTCATTGGTGCCTCGATCAAGTATTCTCTGATCTCAAGCAGCGAGAGGTAGATAAGTGATTAAGATTGCATTAGTTAGCCGAACAAGGTGTTTTGCGACCAACCGATCGATTATCGGGCAATTCCGAAAAGTGGGAACCTAGCACAGTGACTGAAAATAGCGATATTCGCCGAGTTGGAATTTGGGGTGGCACCTTTGATCCGGTTCACATCGGACATCTGCTGATAGCCCAACAGGCGCTTGAGCAGTTAAATCTTCAGCGAATCCTTTGGATTCCGGCTGCTACCGCGCCGCATGTTCAGCTAAAAAACGCCGTCGACTCAAACCACCGCTTACAAATGGTCCAATTGGCAACCGCCGGAAACCCAGGCTTTATAGTGGACCAGCGGGAATTGCGAAGAGGTGGCAACTCGTACACGGTTGAAACGCTAGCCGAACTGCATGCTGAATCTCCGTCGATTGAGTGGATTTTGTTGATCGGGGCCGATTCGTTATCTAATCTTTCACAGTGGCGTGAGCCGACCAGGATTTGTCAAATGGCTCAACTAGTCGTTGTGGCTCGAGGCGGTCAGCCTCCGCCCGACTTGGGTTTGCTGAACCAATTCCTGCCCGAAACCAAGTCGCTGCTGCAACTTGCCATGGATCACCAATTGAAGATACCCCAAATTGAAATCAGTTCGACCGACATTCGCCAACGAGTATTGCAAGGGCGATCGATACGATACATGGTGCCCGCTGCCGTGGAAGCTTATATCCGGGCACATGGACTATATCGAGATGACGCAAGTTAAGATGAGTTCTCTTCAATCCAATCCCTTTGCAACTCGATTTGTCGCTCCTGGGTGCCTGCCTTGGATTAGCAGCGAACATGAGACAGTTCCAGCGTTGCAGCAAAGGTTTTTCCTAATGGGGCGACGAGCCCAGATCGTGGGCCCGCACGGTACAGGCAAGTCAACTTTGCTTGCGCACCTTGTTCCACGAATTGGGCGAATATCCCACTACGAAAGCTGTGTACCCGAAATCGCCTCCTCTCCACCGCTTCGGGGGAGAGGGCAGGGTGAGGAGGTCTTCTGGTTTGTTCTTCGTCGCGGTCATCCAGTCATGCGATCTGCCCGCCGTCATTTGGGAAAGCTGGGAAAAGACAACTTGCTAGTGCTTGACGGTTTTGAACAGTTCAGCCCACTTGAAAGATCTCTAGTTATCTGGTGGACACGCTGGCGCAAGTGTGGCCTTCTGGTCACCAGTCACAACCAGGTCCGACTGCCTGTCTTGCTGCGCACAAGAATCACCGACAATTTGGTTCGTGACGTCATGGAAGCCTGTTGGTGTAGTGCTGGTCAATCAGGACAATTGCCCGACTACTTGGACAAAATTTACATTGAAGCTCTACTTAGAAAACACGGTGGCAACCTGCGAGAAAGTCTGATGGAACTTTACGATCTCGTCCAGCTTCATGAATCGATCAACACCTGCGAGGCAAACAAATGAATCGGCCCGATTCTGACTGGCAATGGATGGCGCATGAACTGCATGATGGACTGCTGCCGTGGCTACATGGAGCCCACATGCAGCTTGCAGGCTTGCCGACCAGCCCAGGATCGGCTCCTAAAATTGAGTTAGCGTTACACTGCTTGAAGTTGGCCATGGAAGAGGGACGCAGCCTGATAGAATTCTTGGAGGGGCTGGAGGGCAGCCACCACATTGCGATCGAAAAAAATTTTCAAGAGTTGCTGGAAAAGACTCAACCATTGGCCCAGGAGCATGGTCAGCGATTGACGCTGGAGACCTGTCTCTGTGAACCATCGAACTTTTCAGCCGTTGACTGCTGGAATATTCTGCGCATTGTTCAGCAGGCCCTCCAAAACGCTATGCAACACGCTGGACCGACGTCGATACGCATCGTGCTAAGCCGCTGCAAAGAAGGTTTGAAGATCGAAATCATCGATCAAGGCTGTGGTTTTGATACCAATACTCCCGCCGTCACAGGACATTTTGGCTTGGCCAACATTCGCAGGCGCGCTCTGGCTTTAGGCGCACAACTAGACATATCTTCCGCACTCGGTCAGGGAACAAACGTCTGTCTGACCATTCCCAGAGCTATGCCACAGTAGTAACGTATCTGTATGAACTTCCCCGTTTCATGGCGCGTAATTTCGAACATGAAGCGATTCATGCAAACGCGATATCGCGCTTTGAATACGTCGGTCGGGTCACTCGCTGAGCTGTTGAGTCGCTGGAACCGAGTCATCATCGTGTTGGCGACTCTGGTGATGCTCAAAGTCTTGGTTGTCATCTTACTGAATTATGTCAATTATTTTCCTGCTCGATTTGACACAGGATTCCTTGCAGGCCGACAGAGCTATTTTTTTGGAGTGTATCGTTGGGCCTTTATTGTTCATGTCATCACCGGTCCATGCTGCCTTGTGCTGGGCCGGATTCTGATTAGCCAATCGTTTCGAAGAAAATTTTCCAATACGCACCGCTGGCTGGGTCGATTTCATGTTGCAGTGGTGCTGCTGGGTCTGGTGCCAAGCGGCTTGATCATGGCCAATCATGCGGAGTACGGCCCTTGGTCAGGAGTTGGCCTGGCGTGCTTGGCGTTGGCAACTGGGATTGCAACGCTGCTTGGGTGGCAAGCGGCAGTCCAAAAGAGATTCCTGGCACACAGGCTTTGGATGTCGCGATGCTTCTGGTTGCTATGTTCTACTATCTTTCTTAGACTCATGGGCGGAGCGCCGGGGATCCTGCACTGGAATCCAGCCTGGACCTATCCATTGTCGGTCTGGCTCAGTTGGATCCTGCCGTTGGCTGTCTATGAGATCGTGCGCTATTCGTCCAAGTCGATTGGGAACTCGACGCACAATCGAGTCTGATCTACTCTTGAGCTATGTGTTCGTTTCCAGCGATAGTCTCAAGAGCAGTTAGGGATTGCGAATCAACTTGGCTGGACAGGAAGCTGACACTACCATCGACTCTCGCTGTCTGCCGGCCACCAGCGTGGGGCTCGGGTGAAGCAGGACTAAACTTTACATTCAGCGGCTCCTCAATATCTTGAGGGCACATCCAATGAACCGTTTGTCCGTTAGCAACTTCGACGATCATGAGTGTACCGAAGAGTCCATCAGTGATATCCGCCAGCTTTCTCGATTCCGTGGGCAAGAAACATCTATGCGTCCAATTCGTTCGAGTTGGGAAGCTCACTGACAAGCTGGGGTTGAACCTGCTCCATCGTCTTCAGCAGAAGTTCGGCCCAAGGGTGCCCAGACAAATCTTCAATGCTACCGCGTCTCTGTAGCTTTGCCCGGTAGCCCATAGTATCCCCGCTTGAGTCATATCTTGCCATTTCCGAACCATACTTTCGCCGCCGTACAATTGCAATGCGTTGCTATACGCTGCAAATCGTCCATAATGAGAGGCCGATAGCCGCCAGTCGAACACAACTATTCTACTGCAAGAACATCACGGTTATGGCCAACAACCACTCCAACATCGAAAAACGCCTCTGGGTGCCTGCCGACGAGCTACGGGCGAACAGCAAGCTCAAGTACGCTGATTTTGCCGGGCTGTGCAAGGTCGCCACGCCCAAAGAAATCGAAGCCCAAGGTTATAGCCTCACCCCCGGTCGTTACGTCGGCGTGGCGGACAAGGGGGAAGATGAGTTTGATTTTGCCGAGCGACTGTAAAAACTCAACGAAAAACTAGAAGTTCTCAACAGCGAACCCCGTGAGTTGGAAGACCGCTTTGCGAGTAATGTTACAAAGTTGTTGGAGGAGGCAAAAAGAACAATCTATTGCAGACATTTGCAGTGATCTACAATCAGATCTCCGAGATCTTGCTCCAAATAACAGATGACCAGCGT
>DAIRSD010000288.1:0-6149 GCA_036804625.1 Aureliella sp.
GTGTGTATACGATCCATCTAGAAGTGTGGGACTCGTAGGACGCCTTCAGTAGAGACTAAGTCAATGTGATCGTGGGCAACGCGCGGCCTCAAATCAAGTTTCTGACTCCGCAGGATGGCGACTTTTTTGATACCTCATCGCCACTGGATTACTCGCTACAGATCGACGATTTTGAAGATGGTACAAGCGACTACTCAGCGGTTAGCAACGCAGCAACCGACCTGGATGAACTGGACCCATCGGCGGCTGGCAGAACGATGGTCGAACTGGTCGCGGTTGGACCCAGCGGTCAAGCCGACGATCCGGCTGACGCTCCCGAGGGGTTGAAATTGATTCGGCAGTCGGGCTGTCTGAATTGTCACGCTTCACATCGAATGTTGGTGGGTCCGGCCTTTGTCGAAATAGCTAATAAGTATCGTGACCAGGCCAGTGCGATGGACAAATCAATCGAACGAGTCCAAGTGGGCTCGACCGGTGTTTGGGGGAAAGTGCCGATGCTGCCGCATGCTCACCGTACGCGTGATGAAGTGCGCAAGATGGTCGAACATATCTACTCGGTCAAGCCCGAATCGGCAGTTCCGACAGTGGTGGGGCTGAAAAATCAGTTGAACGTGCCCAACGACGTGCGTGCGGTTCGGTTGGATGCTAGCTACACCGACCTTGGGCGAGGCGAAATACCCGCTCTGACAAGTGCCACATCTGTCCTCTTGAGGGCTCGCAAAATACAGGCAGAACACGCTTTGGAATTCACCGGTACTAAAGTTCTCGACTCGGGCAAGGCCGAAGGCGGCAAATTCATGGGAGCCTTCGATCACGGCGGGCATCTAAGATTCACAAATATTCCATGGCATCAGGTGGGTGCTGTTCGAGCTTACGTGGCCAGCGCCGGAGCTGGAGGTCAGATCGAGATTCGACAGGAATCGGCTACCGGGCCACTTCTGGGGACATTGACGGTTGCCGTTAATGGAAATTGGGAGGAGTTTTATCAGGTAGAAACCAAGATCGAGTCGCCTGAAGGTCGAAGCGATGTATATTTTGTATTTGTGAACCAGCAGCATCCCGGCGGCTTGATGAATGTAGACTGGATTGAATTCCTGCCACGTTCCGAATTTGCGGCCCAACAGTAAGAGCCTATCCCAGATCCCTCTCCACCGCTTCGGGGGAGAGGTCAGGGTGAGGGCAACGCCATTAAGTAAAACTGTCAGTGTTTTCAGACCTTTCGTCGTAGCTGCGTTCGCCAGAATGCGGAACGCCTTTCGAAATCTCCCACGTTCTGGCGAACGTAGCTACGTATTATGCGTAACGTCGTCGGGTGAGTGGGTTGAGTCGATTTGGGATAGGCTCTAAATGTGAATTGGTTGCTACAATTGGTTGCTACAAAAGTTGAAGTTACTAAACGGAAGTGACGAAATGAACCAAAGCTTTACTGACCAACAGCTTCAAGCATATCTGGACGAGTCACTGGCCAGTTCGTTGATGGCCAGAATTGAACAAGCATTGCGTCAAGATGAAGGCTTGCGAGAGCGATTGGTACGTGTGGCCGCCACTCGCGAGGCCGGAGTGCATGGCTTGGGTGAAATTTGGCGACGACATCGAATCAGTTGCCCCAGTCGGCAGCAATTGGGTAGTTACCTACTGGGTGCTATGGGACAAGAGCACCTACATTACATCAAGTTCCATTTGGAAGTGGTTCAGTGTCGCTGGTGCCTGGCGAACTTGGAAGATCTGCAGAAACAGAACTCGGAAAGCCAGACAACGGTACAATCCAGACGCCGGAAATATTTTCAGACGAGTGCTGGATATTTGTCTAGTCGAAATCCATCAGACCGCTAAACCCAAGGCCGAAATAAAGCGATGCGAATCATTGTCATGGGAGCGGGCCCGTTTGACGTACCGTCGCTCATTCAGGTGGAGGCCCAAGGGCACGACATCCCGGGCGTTGTAACACGCCCTAGCACCGAATCGTCTAGTAAAAAGATCCCTGAGCGTCCTGTAGCGCAGTGGGCTGTTTCGCAAGGCTTGCCGCTGTTCGAGCCGGACAGTATCAACTCCGCCCAGGCAATCAGTCGGTTACGTGATTGGAAGCCCGATCTCCTGTTTGTTTGTGACTATGGCCAGATCCTGTCTGCTGATTGTATTTCCACCAGCCGATTGGGCGGGATCAACTTGCACGGATCGTTACTGCCCAGGCATCGTGGTGCCGCCCCAGTGCAGTGGAGTCTACTGAGCGGTGATTTGAGGGCTGGCGTGTCCGTGATTCATATCACGCCTCGCCTGGATGCAGGCCCCATCTTGTCGGTTCGATCGACCGAGATCAGGCCAGACGAAACGGCTGAGCAGTTGGAGCCTCGGCTGGCAGACATGGGTGGACTGGCTACCTTGGAGGCGATCGAGATGTTGCAGAAATGGGACGGGCAATCGACGATCGGACAACTGCAAGATCGCAGTTTGGTGACTCGCGCGCCGCGTTTTTCCAAAGCCGATGGGCAGTTGGATTTTCGATTGCCCGCAGATTATTTAGCGCGATTGGTGCGAGCCTGTCAGCCCTGGCCTAGTACGTATGCTGAACTGCAGTGGCCCGCTGGTAAGCGGTTGCGTCTGATCGTGCGTTCGGCTCGGGCCTGTCAGCAGGAAAAACAAAGTGTTGAAGCGGTAGCACGGATGCCTGGGCAGGTCCGGCAAGTTGACAGCCAGGAGGCCCAGTTGTTGTGGCCTGGAGCGGGTCAGCAACTATTGGCTGCCACGACAGGCTCGGGGACACTGCTGATCAGCCGCCTGCAACCGGCTGGCAAGCGGGAGATGGAAGTAGCTGAATTCTTGCGTGGACACCCGCTGGATGCTGCCTCGCAGTTCATCCTGCCGGAAATCATGTTGAAACCGCTTACCGCCTAACTCCCAATCACTCCCCGCTGCGTTAGGATCTGTTAATTTGAATCGACTACTTTCGCGTTAACCCGGATATCGCATGTCTCCGTAGCTATGTTCGCCAGAACGTGGTATTCGTTGGGAGTCCGCAACCACGTTTTGGCAAACGTAGCTACGCTCGCTACATTATGGATTTCCTGGGATGATGCAATATCCGGGTTAGCGTCTGGTTTGTACTTGAGAAAAATCGTTGACTATGATTGTGATCGGAACATGGGATTGGCCAAAAACGCTTCGAACCGGGCAGTTCTACTGTCCTGCGTGTAGTTGTCTGCGGCAATTCAGGCACCGAAGCTCACGACCGTTTTTGACACTCTACTTTGTGCCCGTCATTCCCATTGGTGGCAGGCAAGAGTATGTTCAATGTCAATCCTGCAAAGAGAAATTTGAGCTGGCTGTACTGGGAGAAGCTCAGAAAGAACCTCATTCCTTTGAAAGTGATCTGATCAAGGTAGCCGCGCTAACGATTTTGGAAGATCGAACCGTTACTGAACCGGAGATTCTACGATCGCTGCAAACGATTGTCTGGCTTGGTGGTCCGCAACTGTCGCGTGACGAGCTAGGAATGGCCTGCTCCGAGATGCGCAGTGGCCAATTGAGTTTAGGAGGGTTTCTGTGGACCGCCAAGCAGCGCTGGAGCGACCAGCAAAGGCTGCAAATCATGCAGGCGGTGTTCTTGATCGCTAGTGCGGAAGGATCGATATCCACCAGCCGAATGAAGGGGCTGCTGGCAACAGGCCAGTTATTAGAGTTGAAGCAATCGGAAATTGAATACTGCATACTGCAAGCAGAACAGTTGGCACTGAGTGGCAAGTAGGAATCAGGGAGAATAGTCATGCACCGATCGGTACTGGCCATAGCCGCGCATCCGGATGACATCGAATTGGTGATGTCTGGCACGTTGATGCAATTGCAGCGGCGAGGCTGGCAGATTCATTACTTCAACATAGCCAACGGATGTTGCGGGTCGACCACGCTGGACCGCACTCAGTGTGCTGCGGTCCGACTAGCTGAAGCTCAGAGAGCAGCCGAGCTACTGAAGGCCGTTTTTTATCCGCCGATTTGTGATGATCTGGAGATTTTCTATACCGCCGAGCTGCATCGAAGGGTGGCCGCCGTGGTGCGTCAAGCAATGCCCAGCATCATTCTGACTCATTCGCCCAGCGATTACATGGAAGATCACCAGAACGCATCCCGCTTGGCTGTCGGGGCGGCGTTTGTACGCGCCATGCCCAACTTCGATAGCCAGCCCCCGTTTCCCATCTACCAGCATGACGTAGCCGTCTATCATGCTCAGCCGCACGGCAATCGCGACCCGTTAGGACAGTTGGTCGTGCCGACGCATTTTGTGGATGTGACGAACTTGCTCGATGAAAAGCGACGCATCTTGGCTGCGCATGCCAGCCAGGATCAATGGCTCGACGCCACGCAGAAGATCAGCGCCTACTTAGAGACCATGGTGGAACTGAATCGCGAGGTGGGAAGTTTGAGCCGCAGTTCGAACAATCCTACCTGTACAGCCGCATTCAACTATGCCGAAGGATGGCGGCAGCACATTCACCTGGGGCTTAGCCAAGAAGGTTTTGATCCCCTCGCCACTGCATTGCAGGATTGCAACGTGGTGCGTACAGGGGATTCGTTTCTGGAATACAACCAGCGTATATCCCCAAGTTCCCAAGCAGCGCCTGGGAACTTGCGATTAAATCCGGAAGCTTAAACGCGCTGACAGCCGACCAACGTTCATAAGCGATGGTTCGCATGCGGAGTTTGGCAACATGGGGTTAGAATCGAGAGCTTATTCGTAATCCGCCGACTTTAGCAAATAGTCATGGAACGGCACATCGCTCTGTTTTGTGTTTGGCGTCATCAACGCTTGGTACACATGATATTCGAGTCCATCAGACAGGCTGCGAACAGAGCCATCTGCCATAGCTATGTTCGCAATACCAGAATGTGCAGAAGACGGTCTCGCATAGTTCCAATCACCTTTATGCCCAGGTTCTAGTTTCATACCATTAATTCTGTGGTTTGGTTGAAGTTGGCCAGCTGGCGCAGGCTTGTTGCCTGAGGGAACCTGCCCTTGCTCAAGAAAGTAGCCCCAGCCAATTCCTAAGTTGCTTCGTTCTAAGTCTTCATTTAGAACGATGGACCAATCATTGGCCTGTAGGTTTTCCGCGTAATAGATAGTATTCGAGTTCCCATCCCGAATTCCAGAGGATTTTAGACCCGAAGGATTACCACCAATATAAGTCCTCGGCAAACCACTGTATGACATTCCATTTTGAATCCGAGTAGCACTTAAGATATCTCCATCCAGATTGCTTCCACCTGTATAAGGATGTCCCTGAACCAAAGTAACGGTAGCCGTACCCAAGCTCTTTTGAAAAAAGCCAACATTAATGGCATAACTATTCTTGGCTATCACTTCATCGTCATTCGTAATGTCGCTCGGGCAGAGTAGCGTGGGAATGTCAGGATAATAGTCGCTAGTCTTCCGAGCGTTGACAGGGGTATTGGGGTTGTCTTGAGGAAAGGCACTATTGTTCGAGTTAACCCACTTTGGAGCACAAAAATCATACCAGTTTTTCGTTTGACTTCCCTCATCCCACGCATCTTTAAGTGCAGTTTCCTCGATAAAAGGAAGCAAGCTCACAACCCAGCTTCCGATTTTGCGACCCCAAACTTGATTCTTATTTACTTCCCCAAACGCAGATTGGTAGGGAACTAGCTTTTTTGAGCCAGTTTCAAAATTTATCGAAGCTAATGCCAACTGTTTCAAGTTGTTCGCGCATTGAGTCCTACGAGCAGCTTCACGCGCAGCTTGGACAGCGGGCAGGAGTAGCCCGACTAGGATGCCGATGATGGCGATCACTACTAACAACTCGACTAACGTAAAGCCAACTCGCAACCTTTGGGTTCGCATGACGGTTTCCTTGGGATCAGTTCTCAGAATAGAGGTTTGAAAAGTGTTTCTAACATTTGCTCCCCGCTTCTATTTTCGCCAAACTCAGCAAATCAGTCCATAGTTGGAATGATCCCAACTGGAAGATTTCTCATAAATATTGCCCAAATCATCGAACTTTCGGAAAGCAAATCCCATAGCCGGGGGAACTGAGAGCGCCAATTGCTGCTAATCTTGTCACTTCTCGCCGATTGCCACTAAAACCCGTCCTCGCTCGCATCAAATCCCGCAGGCTTGCCCATTGGTATTTACACAACTCTTC
>DAIRSD010000289.1:0-2327 GCA_036804625.1 Aureliella sp.
GAGATGTAGATGTGACGTTGGAGTGGTGATCGACAGCAGGGGCACGGACACGCCATTAAATCTTCGCCGCCAGCGAGCCGTTTCCCAAGATTCGCCGCTGAAGGCTAGTTCTGAAATGGAAAGATCCATAGCTGCGAGATATTGACTAGATAAGATTGATCCGGAAGCGCTGAATTGAACTTCGGCAGAATCTTGATTCGAATCTTCAATCAGGTTTCCACCTCCACCACCGCCGCCCGAGCCAGGAATGGTGATTTGTGTCAATTGCTGTGTGAGCGCAGAACGAGCCGTCAGAATGTCCTGCACTAAGATAAGTCCCGATTTATCTAAGTCGACCGTGTTACTTGCGTTGACGCTGTTGGTTAAGGCTGCACGGATGTTGAGTATGTCAGCTACTAAGACGGTGAAATGATCACCATCGCCACCGGTCGTTTCTCCTAGTAGATGCCCCAAGTAGTATGTTTCGGGTTCCGCAAGGCCTGTATTTGCGTTGGACTTCACCGTAATGCGCATCCAGCGGTTGACCAATGCGTTATCAGCCCACTGAATGACTACGCGAGCTGGTGAGCCAGCCACGACAATGACACTCTGCGGTGCTGGCGCAAGCTGCCACTGGTCGGGTGGATTGATCCCCTGTTGGAAAGCGTTCTGTGGGCTCATGCGAAACTCAAAATCCGCAGCGGTAACAGTGCCAGGTAGATCTTGAATGTCGAAAACCAGCCCATTGATGCCTCGCGTTGTATTAATCAAATTACTAAATGTCAGTAACTGAGGTGTGGCCCCCTGTTTAGCTAGCTGCTTACCTTGATCCAGTGCATTGGCGACGCTTATCCCGGCAAACGTCGAATTGGCGTGGTAGACATACTGTCCAACGATCTGAGCCGCCGTATTGGACTTAACCACCCACAGCCCAGGTCCACTCACTCCATCATCAGCCGTGAAGAACAGCGCATCGCCAACTGCTGTCAGAAGATGTGGATTAGAACCCGCGCTACCTGATCGCAAGTTTTGGACCATCTCTGTTCCCGATTCCGTTCCATCGGTCTTCCATAGCTCCGTGCCATGAGTGCCATCGTTGGCGGCAAAATAGACCAGTCCGCCAGCCAGAGTGAAATAGGCGGGGTACGATCCGTCTGCTAAAGGCTGAATGTCTTTGACTGGCTGGGTACCGGCCTGAGTCCCGTTGGATCTCCATAGCTCGGTACCACTAACACCGTCATTGGCGCTGAAATAAAGCGTGCCACCTAAATTAACAATCCCACTTGGCATGGAATCACCAGCCAGCGGGTTGATGTCCGATACTTGAGACGTACCGCCCAACGATCCATCAGACTTCCATAGCTCGGTGCCGCTGACACCGTCACTTGCGCCAAAATACAACGTGCCACTAAGTTCCGTCAGCCCAGACGGCATCGATCCATCAGCCCCAGAGAAAATATCTTTGACCAAAGAGGTTCCTGGTCCTGAGCCGTCGGATAGGAACAGCTCATCCCCTGAGCCTAATCCGAATGCCGAAAAGAACAGATTGCCCCCAGCGCTTGTCAGAAAGGCCGGATAAGAGCCCGCGCCACCAGGCCGAATCTCTTTGACCATCACCGTGCCAACATCCGAACCATTCGAACTCCATAATTCGTATCCAGACGATTCGGTCAATGCGCTGAAGAATAGTGTACCGTTGTAGTTAATCAAATTGTTAGGAAAAGATCCGTTAAAAAAGTAGTTGCCTCCATCGTTAAAGCCACCTGGCGAGATGTTCTTGACTCGCACCGTTCCAGCTTCACTGCCGTCGGTCCTCCATAGTTCGACCCCCGACGCTCCATCATCGGCTGCAAAATAAAGCGTAGCCCCGACCTGTTTGAAATTGTGCGGATTCGATGAATTGCCAACACTTCTGATGTTCTTGACCATCGTAGTACCGATTGCTGTGCCATCTGATTTCCATAGTTCAATACCGTCGAGGCCATTGTCTGCCGCAAAGAATAGGGTCCCGTTCCAATTGGTTAACCCGTGAGGGCTGGAACCACCCGCTCCTGGCAAAATGTCCTTTACCAATACGGTCCCCGCTGCAGATCCGTTGGACTTCCACAGTTCACTGCCCTGTGAGGCGGTCGAAGCAACAAAATAGGTTACATTTCCAACCGCTACGATCTCAGTGACCGGACCGTTGAAGGCGTTCGCAGCAGTCAACAACTGAGGCATACCGGCCAGCATCCTGCGATCTTCTAACCGCTCATGCTGTACGCCTCTCAAACTGGATGCTAAACGCGGCGTCATGGCGGATCGCGGTGCCGACATCAAGCCAGCCCAATTTTGCTCTGCCCGCCTTA
>DAIRSD010000289.1:2337-6118 GCA_036804625.1 Aureliella sp.
CAGTTTCGCACCCAACGAAGAATAATGGCAACTGCCGAATTATGCTGATTCATCTTTAAAGTAGTCTAGGTAGACAAAGGGAATAGAAGCCACACACCGGGGAACAAAACCATGAAACCAAAAGCCCCAACGAAGCGCTGAAAAGTGGCTGGCAGCCTCGAGCGGGACGCGCGGATCGACACCATTATAGACCGCCAATTAGCTCGATTACCCCTAAAAAACTCGCCTTTTTATCCCGTTCCCCTCGTTTACCGCCCAGCCTAAGGTACCGGTAAGCTAGCAGTCGGCTGTCGGCAAGCTAAATAACAATATCCTAAGCATCTGCAGACAATTCTAAACCGTTGCCTACGGCTGGGCGGTAAATGAGTTTACGGTTGGGTGTTCAATGATTTGGTTGGCTTTGGCTCTGCCACTGAGTTCTACTACTTCGCGAACACGCTATACTTGTGTCTACTGTTCCTGCGGTGGATATTCGCAAGCAACCGATGGCCGAAGATCGATTCGATTGAAGTTATTGAGAATGGAAATATGGTTTCGAAAGGAAGTAGTCACGGAAAGCCCAGGCATGGAGCGGTGGCGATTATCGTCGAACAGGAGCAGTTCCTGGTGATTCGGCGCAGCGAACTGGTACGGGCTCCCGATCTGCTGTGCTTTGCCGGCGGCACGATTGAGATCGGCGAGACGCCCCATCAAGCCATTCAGCGCGAACTGCTGGAAGAGTTGCGGCTTGAGGGAGTTGCCAAGGAGCATGTTTGGCAAAGCGTGACCCACTGGGGCACCAAGCTGGAGTGGGTTCTCGTCGAGCGATTGCCGCACTCGCAGCCCGAGGCGAATTTGGCAGAAGTTGCCGAGTGGATGTGGTTGTCGCCCGAACAGCTACTGGCGCATCCCAAGCTGCTTCCCAGCGTGCCAGCGTTTTTTAGTGCTTGGGCACGCAATGAGTTTAATTTGCCCTCACGCGCCGGTCTGCCTAATCCAAAATGGGCCCAGTTTGGTTGACCATGCCAATAGATGTCCGCACCTACTATCCTTAACTCGTTTGTAACCGTTTACTGAATTTGGCGTCGCTAAGCGATAGTTCAGGTTTAAGACTAAGTTTAGGTTTAAGTTTAGGTTCAGGTGGAGACTTAAACTTAGACTTAAACTCATTCCAATACCGTCCTTACTCAAACAAATCAAATAACTCCGTGAACCGTTACACTCCGTTTTATTCCTATCGATCCGGATGAGGCGCACTTTCTCATGTCAAGCTCGACCACCTTGTCCGCCAGCGAGCTTCTACCGGCATCGTTGCTGGCAAAGTTGGAGCGTATGGAGTTGGTTAGCCGCAAAGTATTTCGCGGTAGAATGAAGGGGGAGCGTCGTAGCCGCCGCAAGGGGCAAAGCGTCGAGTTCGCTGATTTCCGTAACTACTCCCCCGGTGACGACCTGCGTTTTGTCGATTGGAATCTCTACGCTCGTCTGGATAAGTTGTTTCTGAAGCTATTTTTAGAAGAGGAAGATCTACATGTCTATTGTTTGGTCGATGCCAGCCCATCAATGGACTTTGGTCACCCGACTAAGTTTTTCGTAGCTCACCAACTGGCCGCTGCATTGTCGTTTGTTGGTATGTGTCGTGGCGACCGAGTTAAATTGGAATTCCTGGCGAAAAAAAACTTTACCAGTCCGGTTCTTCGAGGCCGTAGTCAGTTGAATCGCCTTATCGATTTTGTCGCCTCGGTACGTCCTGAGCACTCCGGTTCCCTGACCAGCGGTGTCAAGCAGTTTTGCATGTCAAACGTGGGGCGAGGCATCGTCGTGCTGATCAGTGATCTGATGGACAAGAGCGGATACGAGTCCGCATTGAGAATGCTGGTGGGCAAACAGATGGATGTCTTTGTGTTACAATTGCTTAGCCCCGCAGAGATTGATCCCGAGCTCGTGGGCGATTTGAAACTGGTGGACTGCGAGGACTCGGACGAAACCGAGATCTCGGTCTCGCCCTTTTTGATTCGCAGGTATCAGCAGACGCTCGCAAGTTTTATTGGCCAAGCAAAACAATTCTGCGCACAGCGCGGAATAGCCTACATGATGGTTCGTAGCGACCAAGGTGCAGACGAACTGGTGGGACACTATCTACGCGAACGTGGATTGGTTCGATAGTAGATAATTTGTCCGATCGATTAGGCAGACGACAGACTAAAGCCATCAAAACTTAATGGAACTGGGGGAACGCGATGAGCTTGATGAACATGCTGAATGGATGGCAGTGGCTGGTACTAGCCGCCGTGCCACCGCTGGTCGTCGCTCTCTACTTTTTGAAGCTCAGACGGCAACCGGTGAAAGTACCCAGTACCTATTTGTGGCGGCGAACCGTTGAGGACCTGCATGTCAACAGCATCTGGCAGCGATTGCGACAGAACTTGCTGTTATGGTTACAGTTGTTGGTGCTTGCAGCGTTGATTCTTGCAGTCTTGCGACCCGGCATACGCAGCAATCATGCAGTCCAGGATCGGATCATTCTACTTCTAGATAATTCGGCAAGCATGCAGGCCGTAGATATGGGCAGCCAATCGCGATTGCAGGAAGCCAAGACGAAAGCTCTAGAATTCGTTCAGGCCATGGATCGCGACGACGTGGCTATGGTGATCGCATTCAGCGACCGAGCTGATGTACGACAAGGATATACCTCCGATCGCCGACGTTTGTCATCGGCTATCCAGTCGATACAGCCCACCAATCGTCCAACCGATCTGGCCGAAGCGCTGCGAGCCGCATCGGGACTGGCCAATCCGGGGCGCACTAGCCAGGTACAAGATGTGAACGATGTGCAAGTTGCTGAGGCCGTTCCGGCGCGGCTTCTGCTGCTGACCGATGGCGGATTTGCAGTGCCACCCGTGGATTTAGGAAACCTTTCAGCGGAGTACGTTCCCATTGGACAGTCCGCTGCGGAGAATGTGGCGGTTCTGGCCTTTAGTTGCCAGCGTAATCCAGAAAAACCAGGCCAAGTGGAGGCGTTTGCGCGGATCGCCAACTTGGGCGGATCACCCGCCTGGGCAAGGGCTGTGCTGCGACTGGACGATCAAATGATGGACGCTGCCGATGTGTCGCTGCAGCCCGGCGAGATCAAAGGACTAGATTTTGAACTTGCCGATTTGCAACAAGGAAGCTTGCAGCTTCAGCTTGAAACCAACGATCACTTGACCGTCGATAATGTTGCCTTCGCATCGTTAACGCCGCCTAGGCAACTGGAGGTCGTGGTGGTGACCAACGGCAATGCCGCGCTGACCGCGTCGTTGCAGACACCGCAGGCCAAAGTCGTCGCCAACACTCGAGTGATCGAGCCCGAGCGGTTGGCTAGCGACGAGATCAAGCAGTTGTCGGCGTCAGGTGCCGTAGATCTGTTCATCTACGATGCCTGCTCACCCCCCGAGATGCCTCAGGCCAACACGCTTTTCTTGGGGCATGCTCCACCGGGACAGCAATGGCAGGCTTCAGAGCCCACCGGGCCGCTGTTTGTGATCGATATGGACAGCTCGCATCCGCTTCTGCAGTACGTTGACCTTGGGACGCTTTTGATCGCTCAAGGGGTCAGCTATCAGATGCCTGCAGGAGCGACAGAGCTGGCACGCACGGATGCTGGTGTTTTGATTGCTGTGGCTCCTCGCGGTGCTTATCAGGATGCCGTCGTGGGTATGCAGCTACTGCAGAACAACACCAACTGGATCAATCGTCGCAGCTTTCCCGTGTTTGTCTTGATCTGTTTTGAGGACTTAGGTGGCGCAGGTGGTTCAGCGGGTAC
>DAIRSD010000290.1:0-6106 GCA_036804625.1 Aureliella sp.
AGGCATCGTTTCTCAGCCCCGCGTCGGCTTGGTCGGCAAAAGACGAAAACACAGCCTGCTCGACGGCCGTCGCCTGCGGCGCATACCCCCTTTGATGCAGCACTTCAGTCGCATGTGCTAGGCTGGTCATTTCCAATCGTCCGCGATACTTTGGATCGGATAACAAATCGGTTGCTAGCGAGACCAATTCATCTGGATCAGACAATAGTCCATTTTGCAGTTCTTGGATTTTAAAACCAAACAGGACAACCTGTCCTTGGTGGCGTAATTCCGTGTCGTCGGAGGTTAATAGTCCGGTGGCGAATTGTGCGAGCTGCTTGGCCGCTTGAACATCTTTCAGGCCGCTCAGGTGGCTGAGCGCAATCAACTGAGCTTTGGTGCCCAGTTTGATCTGTTCGGGATTGGCAGCAGACAGGGATGCCAGATGCTGACCGGCCGCCAATTTCATTCTCGCTAGACCGGCTGCAGTTTCCTTAACGGTCTTTTCATCCATGCGTTTGCTGGCCAGCAACAGATCCTCGATGGCTCGATCCAGATCCCCCAAGTGCCGAACCATCAGCATCGGATCGTCGCTTTTAACCTCTTGGACGGTTATTAGCTTGGATGTTGGTGAGGGAAGCGAAGGTGTCACCGTTTCGTTTGCCTGAGCAGTCGGTAGATCGTCAAGCGAAGATGTATTACTGGAGTCTGACGCCGATGGCGCATCGGGCGATAGCAGTAGAGCAGTGGATGGTGTCGAGTTGTCTGACAAGTTATTCGATTCACTGGATGCTGAATCAGCGGAGACGCCTAAACCAGAGGCGGGAATCGTATCGTTAGAAGCTGGACTTTTTGCGGATGCCTGAGTTTTTTCCGTAGTATCTTGTTTGGGAGCTACGGTGCGATCGCAGCCCGTTGTCCATAAGCAAACAAGTCCGCACCCTAGCGCGATGGCAGACAGCGGCACGATTCTTGACTGGGATGGAACTACCATAAAAGCTACTTCTGTGCATCGGTCGCAGGTGAGTTGCCCTGCGTGGCCTCGGGTGTTTGATTCTCAGGCGATTGGTCTTCTGCTGGTTGTGCTGGTGTGGGAGTTTCAAACAGCATTTGCATCAACCGATTCAATTCACTGTTTCGGGCTTCTAGCGAAACCACGGTGCCTTCTTTGTTCAAGAGCAAAACAGTTGGAAGAGCCGAGATGCCATATTTTAGCGATAGTCGATCCAGCGGATCGGGTGCTCCATCATGGATCACCGGCCAAGGCAGCGGATTTTTTTTCAGGAATTGGTTCAAGGTTTCCACGTTGTCGTCGATGCTGATGCCAACTACCTCTAGGCCGCGATCGCGGTATTTTTGGTAGTGAGACAAAATCCGTGATTGTTCGGCCAGGCAAGGTTCGCACCAAGTGGCAAAGATGTCGACTAAAACAAATTTGCCTGCCAGGTCTTCGGTCTTCATCAGCTTTCCATCGACAGTACTTGCATCCAGTTCAAACTTCTGGCCCAACATGTCCAGTCTCCGTACGGAAGCTTGCAAGTTGATTCGCAGCCTTTGCATCTCCTCTCGTTGGTCATCCTTTAGCAATTCCTCCAGCAACTGGTAAATCTCTTTCGCTGGTTCTTTGTCAGGTTGAAGCTCGACCATGCCAGCCGCTAACACGCCGATCTGAACATCTTGCATACTTAAGCTTTCGCGACTCTTCAAGAACTGCTGAACTTTTTCGACAATGTCTACCTGCTGATCGTCGTCGAAGAAGGTTAGTAA
Organism: Aureliella sp.; assembly: GCA_036804625.1. Lineage (GTDB taxonomy): Bacteria > Planctomycetota > Planctomycetia > Pirellulales > Pirellulaceae > Aureliella. Next base: position 1,747 of record DAIRSD010000290.1, read on the forward strand.
AGTCGCCGAGGACATGATCATATCCAGCTCTGTCTGTGGATAAGCAGGGTGATCCTTGGGCAATCGCTTGACAAGTTCAGCCGAGGCGACGCGGATGGCGGTTTGTTGAGCCTTATACTGCTGCTCAGACCCAGGCGTCGCGGTTTTGGCGCGAGCTACCACCGCTTGCAACTGAGCGATATCGGCATTGTCCGGAATCGTCAGGTCGGGAAATGTGGCTGCGGGTTGTACTGCAGGGTTGTCTTCAGCCGAAGATGTTTTTTCCTGGTTCTGCGCGTGGAGAACTACCGAAATGGCAGTCCAGACTAGGATAGCAAAAGACAGTGATCGAACCAAATTCTTGTTCATGAGTGTTTCTAGCCGACAGACCAGATTTGTGCCTAGCACTGTGAATGTTTTGAAGAGTTGCCCAAAATGCCCCAGATTATAACCGAAGATTCTGGTCTTGAGGCTACAGCGCGCAGACAAATATGGGCCTAAAAGCGAACAGGCTGCGCGCGGCGCAGCCTGTTTTTGTTGCCATCTCAGAAACTCAATTAGACATTTAGCTTCCCGTACGGATATCGATCTTGCGTGGCTGCTTTTCCACCGACTTAGGCAAGCTGATTCTTAGGACACCCTGATCATACTTGGCGTCGATCTTTTCGGTGTCGATATCGCGTGGCAAAGTTACCATACGGTAGAAGCTGCCCTTGGTTCTTTCGACACGATGCACGTTCTTGGTGTTTTCCTCGACCGTGTGTTCTCGTTTGCCAGAGATGGACAATTTGCCGTCTTCCATTTCCACCTTGACATCTTCCGGCTTGACACCGGGTAGATCGACGGAGACTACAAAATCTTTAGCCGTTTCCACGACGTCCAGATGAGGAGTGAACTTGTCCGAGCCACTGGCTCGCAAGACAGAGCCCACCGTTCGACCCAACAGCGAGTCGATCATGCGCTCCCAATCTGTCGAAAACTCTTCGAGTGGCGTAAGCGACCGATCTTTGTAACTGGCTTGGTTCATCGCAATTCTCCCTTGCAAAAAGTTGCTCGGCCTGCAGGACAGTTCCACACCTGTCAAACTGGCAGAACCGACATTTTGACAGCTTTTAAGTGATGCAAGCTGCGTGCCAAAACCTATGGCCAAGAAGTTTTCGGACTTAAGCGATGCCCATTTGCTGCAGCAACTGGTCCAAGTAACTGCGTGGTTCTGGATCGCTAAGTCCCAGAAGTCCCGCCAACTGCGTTACAGCCAATCGAGCGGCTTCGAGCGACTGCTGAGAGGTGACGATCTGCTCCACTTCGGCAAAGCTGCCTAACTGCTGAACTTCATCCATCACGACAGTAAAGTCTTTGTATCGATCAATGTTCGATACAAAGACGCGGCGTAGTTAGCTTACCGGTGGCAGAGTGGTAAAGCCCAGACGCTCGACCAGAGTTTGCCAGGGAACGATTTGCGCTGCGTCGATGGGCAGTTCAATTTCTTCACGAATTTTCACCGCTGTCGATTGACGTGGTCCTTTATAAGTGAAACAAGCCGCCTGGTTGATTCGCCTGATGCGAAAGGCCTCGTCAGTGCTCTTAAAATCGCGACATGGATGCCGCAGATAGGTGTCCTGGTGTTGTTCGGAGGCCGTCTGTTGGAAGCCCAACTCGATGAGACGGTTTTCCAGTCGATCGGGTTTGTCGACATGAAACTTCAGTTCGACTTCCCAGCATGGATCATTCACCGAAGTTTCCTTATTGACGAAATCAGGTTCCGATGCCTACATGGACGGCTTGGGGATATCCACTATCATTTACAAGCACAAGATTTTCACTCGGACATTGTAACGAAAGTAGACGAACATGTCGTCCGGATTTGATGCCCCTGGCTCCAATAGTCCATCCAATACGTTCGTCGGAGCGCAGACCGTTCAGGAGGTAGCCGTTTCCAACCGGAGTCACTGGTGGTTCTTAGCGATCTGCGGAATGTTCATGTTGGTGGGCATCATGTTTTTGGCCTGGATGGGAACGGCACCGGTTCATTCAGCGATTGGCAAGCAGTTGCCGGAACTGAATGTGCAGGGACTGTTCGACGCCGACGATCTTTCGCCGGCTAAACTTGATTCGAATCGCACCGTTATCCTTCACTTGTGGGGACCGTGGAACCCAGAGTGCCAGAAAGGTTTTCCGGCAATGGTTGGACTCTCGGACCGCATGAAACAGTCGCCCGATTTCCAAGTGCTCTCGGTCGCCTTTCCGAAGGGGGCATTAAACGTGGCTGAGCTGCGAAGCCAAGTGCAGGATTTTTTTCAATCCCTTGGTGCAGCTCTACCGACCTTCTTCGATTCAACTGGACAGACCAGCATGGATCTGGCTTTGATGATGCCCTACGGTTCTCTGGGATTTCCGACTACTTTGGTAGTGGATCCAAGCGGAAAAGTTGTCTTTGTGATGGAGGGATATTCGCCAGAAAAATTTGACCAGTTGCAGGAATTCTTAGACAAGAGACTTGCCGAGCATGAATGAACTAACCAAACGTCAGCCGCTGCTGCCGCAGATTTCCATGCGATGGTATTTTGTCGCTATGCTGGTGGTGGCAATATTGCTGACTACGTTCTTGCGTTCGTCGCTGAATCAATATTTGGAAATAGCGTTGATTTTGACTGGCGTTTCAGCGCTTCTATTTCTTGCCTTGTCGGCAATTACTTTTGCCATGGCTTACGTGATTGGTGCGACAGATAAATTAGCTCAGCAGGCCCAGCAGAAAACGGAGTCGCCCTTTGCCTACGATTCACTGCCACCACAGATTGTTCCTCCGCATCCCAACGAGTAGTTCGATATGTCTAGCCCAATATCGAGACTAACGCGATGCTGTCAGTGGATGCTGTGCTTGGCAAGTATTGGCTTGCAGGCCGCAAGCGCTAGTGCTGCCAGCTATACGACCGATCCGCCGCCTGGAGTCGACCAGTTGCAGATCGTTTGCTCGCCTGACCCCGACGGTTTGCAGTCCACTGATGTCATGACGATTACGGTAACCACGGTTGGCGGCAAGCCCAGTCGTGCGGAGCGACATTTGATGATTGCTCTGAAGATTGGTGGTTGGAACACTCCTGGCTACACCTACACAGTTCCGATCACGCTTTCGCAAGGTGCTAGTAAGGCTCAGGTAAAGCTGGTTTATGCTCAGTTGGCTCGCGATTTTTACTGGGCGATCAACGTCCAAGAGTCGGGCCGCAGCATTCTGAAGATTTACTCGGCATCCGCAATGACGCCTGTCCATAACTTGAACAACGCAGCGCAGCCAGTTGTATCTGTTTGGCTTGAGTGGGACGCCAATGCAAGCGGTTCTTTAGAACAAAGGAGGACTCCGGCCAATCAGTACGCGGGCAATACTTCACTTGGGACGATTGACGATGATGTTCCTAATCCTCGTTCACGGTTGTCTGTGACTGAATTGCCAGAAGACTGGCGCGTATTACTAGGCTTCCACGGCATATTGGCAAAATTCGAAAGACTTGAATCTGCTAAGGCGGGACAGTTGCAAGCGCTTAATGAATATGTACTCGCTGGCGGCTGTCTGATTGTTCAAGGCGAATCGCTGGATCAGTTGAACGATGTGGATCACTTATTGAGCGATCCGTCAGTCAAGCCATCAGAAGATCAGCCGGCTGATTTTCGATGGGGTGAGTTTCCCAATCGGATCACGAAGAAATCGAAAAGGGTATTTCCCGACCATCAACGTTCGCATGGAGCGGGTGAAATATGCTTCGTCGATTCCAAGGCTAAAATGGATGATGTCTCGACTAGACAGTTTGTTGGAACGTCGATCACAGAAGCTGCTCGTTATTCTACCTTAGATGACCAATGGTTTTGGAGAAATTTGGTGCAGACCGTTGGCAAGACTCCGGTAGGGGCTTTCATCGGCTTTGTTATTTTATTTGTTGGACTAATCGGCCCAGGGTTTTTGTATCTAACCTATCGACTCAAGCACCGCACGCTCATGCTGTTGCTAGTTCCTTTGGCTGCGGCCATCGTAACCTTGTTTGTGTTGATATTTAATGTGCTGCGAGAAGGGTTTGATACGCACGGACGCATCGTTTCACTGCAAACGGTGGATCAGCATTCTCGGCAGGGCTTTGTATGGTCCAGACAAACCTCCTTTAGCGGAGCGCCACCGGGTTCTGGTCTGAAATTTCCGGTTAACGCTTGGGTAAAACCGATCGATGTTACCCCGACTCGTTCCAATTGGCAAGAAATGGCGTCCAGTATCGCGGAAATCCACACGGCTAGTGACGCCGTGCTTGTTCGTCGATGGCTTGTGCCAAGATCCCAGCAACAAATCCTAGTTGGGCATCCATTGCATGATGTGGAGTTGCCCTTTCAGGTTCAGACT
>DAIRSD010000291.1:0-6103 GCA_036804625.1 Aureliella sp.
ACAGGAGCCGCAGGCACTTCTTCGGGCTCCTTGGCTGGTTGGCTCGGGGAAGGGTTGCGTGGCGGCATGGTGATTCCGGCATCCGATACGTTTCCCTCGGCCACGCCACCCTGCTCCACCGGCCCATTGCTTACGACGGCTGGTCGAGTATATCCGTAGTCGAAATAGTGGCCGCCAGCACGCTCACGCGATCGTTGTTCCGCGTCCCAGTAAGCCTTTTCGACCCAAGCTCCTTCGCCCAAAGTGACGTTGTTCAGATCGAAAAGTGATCCCTTCAGATAGTGGATGTTCACGATCGCCTTGTTGTATTCCACGATGGATTGGAAGTACTGCAACTGGGCTCGGGCCTTGATTTCCTCTGCTCGCAGCAGGAAGTCCAGAATTTGGCTCATGTCGCCCGAGTCATTTGCAATCTGTTCGTGATAGATGTCGATTTCGCTTTGATTCTCTCGCAGTTGATCAAAGAAATTCATCATCGAAGTATGCGTCGAAGCGACGGTCACCCAAGCGGTTTCCATCTGATGAACCAGCATCAACTCCTTGGTGCGCAGCTCTTCATGTGATTTCTTGAGTTGCATTTGGGAGGCCAGAACATTGATCTTTTCACGGCGACTTCCTAGAGGTGCCGGAGTGAACTCGATTCTTGCACTGACTTCCTGAAAGTCACCATTAGTCAGCTCTTCAAAGGCTCGCGAACCTGGATCCGGAAAGCGAATTCCGTTGCGGTCTGCTCCGATCAATTCATCGCCAACTCCCAACCAGCGATAGGCTCCAACCAGGTCCAATTGAGGAAGTATCTGGTTCTTGGCGGACATCACTTCCAATTCTCGTTGCTTGATGGACCACTTTTGAGTTCTCAATTCAGTATTACGTACTAAACCTTCAGCCTTGACCTCTTCCCAGTCAAATGCGATGCGAGCCAGAGTAGGTTCTTCACTAGGACGAATAAACGGTCCGTCGGTAGGAGCCAGGCCCATCTTCTCTCGAAGGACTCGTTCGCGGCCCACCAGCCCAAGCGGATCGTTGCCAGGTACAGGGGAACCGTTGATGGCGATATTCAGTGCAGCTTGAAACTGCGCGACGCGACCGGCGGCTTGAGCCACTGCGGCTGGAGTTGTATCGCTGATGGCAGCCCGCTCTTTGGCCACTCGCCACAGATCCAAAGCGCTGTCACGAGCTGTTCTAGCCGCTTCAACCGCTCGGTATCCCATGTACAAATCCCAGTAAGCATGCTCGACGTCTCGCAACAGATTGCGAATGGTGGCTTCAAACTGATGCAGGGCGATATCTTCGTTAATCCGAGCTAGTACCACCGGAATACGATTGACCAAAGTGCCTCGCCCGCGCATCAAGGGTTGATTCAACTGCAATTCCAAAGCCGCTGTATAATCGCTTGGCACGGATCGACCAAAGTTAGGCGAAGCCGGATTGTTGCCTGATGCTGGAATATTATTACGGGAGTAGACAGTCGTCATTCTCGCAGTAGCTACCGTGCCGGTTGCCATTCGTTTGGAAAGTGCAGCTTGGAAGTTCGAGTCCGTAGCTCGGAAGAATTGTGGATTGAATACGTTACCCTGTCCAACGTTGCGTGGACGGTCGGTGGTGTTGTAGCCCAAGACCGTGGAGAACTGAGTATCAAACTCACTTAGCGCGTGTTCCACACCGCCAACCTGATTGGCGCGAACCGAACCGCGTGGAGCGACACGTGTTCCCTGGCTGTCGACGACCAGTGGCTGAGTATTACCCACGTTGGCAACCAAAGCCGGATCATAAACGCTGGGCAATTGGCCCGGTTGTGCGCTCAACAAGGCACCGGCCACACTTCCGCTTTGTAGGTTGATCCCGGAGACAGCTCGGATCATCTTGGTGTTCTGTAACGCAATGGAAGTGCAGTCCTCCAGAGTCCAATCGTGGAACTCGGTCGGCATACGATCATGCGCGTAGGGTTCCAAAGACTGCGTCGCTTCAGGTAGGCTCTCTACCTGCACATCGGCATATTCAATGCTCATCGCCTGGTCCATGTAGTTGGCCAGAGATGGATTGTTCCGAGCGTAAAAAGGCTGAATGGGATGACAGCCCGTCAGTAGCAACAGACCGATCTGTAAGCAGGCTACCCAGCGAATTGTTTGGCGACTCATCACAGCGAGGTTCCTAGCAAGTCTGTCGCTAGCCTGACGACAAGCCAACTACCTACGAGGTAGCCTGGCCGAGCGCCCGCTCTTTTGCGACCGAATCTTGTTTTTCGAACCCCCCTGTCAAACCCACCTCAAGCCAAGTTTGACTCGGCCTAGTGGGTGTGACAAAACAGTTATCGTCGCCGCAGGCGTAAAACTTTTGCCGACCGTTACAATTTGCCAAAATTCGGCAGCAATAAGCAGTTTTGCCAGCAAATCATTGAGTACTTAGCAGCGTATATTGCACCCTAAGCTCTGAGAATGAGCCCTTTGGCTGACGGATTTGGTTATTTGAGATGAGTTGGCAGAATTGGCCCTTGTTCTCGACATGAGACAGTTTGGTTAGGATGTTAAAGCCAAGCCAGTGAGCTGTGTCCCCTGAAGCTCCTTGTGAGCTGTGTCCCCTGAAGCTCCTTGGTTTCCCCTGAAGCTTAGCTTGATGCACAATCGCCTTACCAAGGAGCGGCCTGTGCCTCGCAATGAACAACTGATTCGTCAGCACAAGATCTTGCAGATTCTGGAACGCCTGCGTTTTGGAGCGACGATTGACGAGTTGCGAGACTGCGTCGTTGATGAATTGGGGCTTACGTCACTGCATTCAAGAAGCGTGCGTCGCGACCTGGAAGCGCTGGTTGCCGCTGGCATGCCCATTATGGACGAAGAAAATCAGCGGGGCCGAGTCTGGAAGCTGAGCCGTGCCGACAAAGGACTGCACAAGATTCCAATTACCGCCAGCGAATTGATATCGCTATCCATGGGCCGCGATCTGATGCTGCCATTGGTAGGGACTCAGTTTTGGATTGGCATCGAATCATTCTGGAACAAGGTGCAGGATCAACTGCCAGAGGCAGTCTTTGAGCACTATGAGCGCTATCGTCGCACGCTGTATGTTTTGGGCCTGCCGACCAAGACCTACGAAAAGCATCAGGGCATGTTGAAAACGGTCAACCGAGCCATTCAGGAGCACAGACGCCTTGAGATCGAATACCAGGTACCAGGACGCGTTCCTTCGGTAAGGGTGCTGGAGCCGTACGGAGTGGTATTATTTCAGTCGAGCATCTATGTAGTTTCGACAGAAGAATCCCGTGACGGTAGCGGCACCGATCGCCTGCGCCACTGGAAGCTGGATCGATTTAATTCGGCCACCGCTTTAGACAACTGGTTCAAGCCCAACACCTCGATCGATTTACGCGAACATCTTGGGAAATCGGTTGGCATTTTTAGTGGTGGTAAGCCCAGGGAGTATCAAATTCGACTATCCGCTCAAGCCGCTCGTTGGGTTGAGGAGGACCCCTGGCACGCCAAACAGATACTGGAACCCCAAAAAGATGGCACCGTACTCCTGACGGTCATGGCCTATCACTATACGGAGATCATACAACGAGTCATGCAATTGGGGGGGGAAGCCGAAGTACTACTGCCAGTCGATTGCCGCAAAGAACTAGCCGGAATCATTCGCCATTTGGCAAATGTCTACAAGAAGTAGCCAATTTTGAGCATTCAACGAAATGTTGCTTGTTCTGCATGCCGCTAGTATGATAGACAACTGCTGGTTCCCTTGGAAATTCAGTGTAAATCAACTTTGGTCTGGAGACTGTAATCGTGAAGCCAAGTTTTAGCGGTTGGGTTTGGGGATCGATTCTGGTCCTTGCCTGTTTGAGTGCATCGATCGGCCACGCACAGTATAAGCCAGCAATTGACTACGACGACTTGGTAGCAGAATACGGAGGTTCACTAGAAAACGGTACCGGAATCAACGTCCTACAGGTCGAGGCACCTTTAGGGGTAAACTATATGCCAAACACCGGTCACGCGGAATTTGTTGGCAAGACATTTACAAATGGAACCGCGCCACCTGTTGCCGGTGCATCGAGCCACGCCACAAGTGTAGGCCGCCACCTTTACGGCAACGCGACCAGCATTGCGCCGGGGCTTACGTCGATCACAGGGGTCAGAGCAGACGACTTCACCAATAACGATTTGGGTATTGTGTCTGGAGGCGAACCGACAGTCCAAGGATATCACGTTAGCAACCATAGTTACGTTGGAAGCTTCCCAAACGCGGCTAGCAAGATCAACGCGCTGCGTCGATTTGACTATGTGATCAATCGTGATAACACAGTCGCGGTTGTGGGCATCGAAAACGGTGCAAGTGATACCGCTTATGATGCGTGGGCACACAGCTACAATGCGATCAGCGTAGGTAGAAGTGACGGGCTACATTGGTATGGGCAAACAACCGACTATGGAGCTGGCAGATCGACTCCGAATATCGTGGTACCCATGCAGGGGACCGGTTTTAATTTTAGCAGTTATGCAACCCCTGTGGTGGCTGGATCGGCGGCTATTCTCAAACAGGCTGCTGGATTTGATGGATTTGGAAACTCTCTCAATGGCGGACAGAATGAAGCGGTCAAAGCCATGTTGTTTGCAGGTGCTACCAAGGATGAGTCTCCGGGCTGGGCCAAGACAACCACTCGACCAGTTGACGATGTGTTCGGATTCGGAGAGCTGAATATCTACAACAGCTACAAAATTCAGGAAGGTGGTGAATACGCCGCGTTTCTCAATCTGGATCCACCTACAGCCAATCTTGGGTCGAGAGGCTGGGATTTTGGCAGCTACAATAATGGGCTTCTCCATTACAACTTTGAAGTCGGCGCTGGCCAGCAGATCACTGAACTTTCTGCCGCTCTTACTTGGAATGTCGATGTTTTTGATACCAACCCCAATCCTCTGGTCTTCTCTCCCAATCATCAGCTTGCCAATATGAATTTGGAGCTGTTCGATTCCACCGGAACCTTCTTAGGTTCGGTGATTCAGCAAAGTCTGAGCACCGTTTATAACTTCGAGCACATCTATCTGAGCACGCCGTTAAACGCTGGTGAGTATACGTTTAGGCTATCCAGCGACATCCCGGTTGAGTACGGCTTTGCATGGCGAATGACAGTGGTGCCTGAGCCGTCCAGCTTGGGTTTGATACTGATCGCAACTTGCGGCTTGGCAATGCGACGAAGACGCTAGATGGTTACTCTGTTAGCTCCTAATCGCCGCGCAGGTCTTGCCATCGTCGCGACTTGCCATCGCTGCGAGGTAAAGTGCCAGGTGCGGCGCACCGGACATCCGTCTTGAGGCCCAATTTTTGCTCGAGCAACTTCTGCAGATGCTGTCCGGCTTCATTGGAGCCCTCGACGATTATCGCCAAATGATCCAATTGCGAGGGTCGCGTGACTTGAACGCTGTATTCTCCGATGCCGGTTACTTGTCGCACTAAACTTTCGATGCTGCTGGGAAATAGGTTGACTCCACGAACCGTGACCATATCATCCGCACGTCCCAAAACGCCGTCGGGCAGCCACAGAAAGCTAGATCGGTCATTGACGTTCGAGGTGTTACCATTGAGGTTAACCATGTCGCCCGTGCGATATCGGATCACTGGTGCCCCGTAACGCCCTAGTGAAGTCAGCACAAGCTCGCCGATCCCTTCAGCACTAGCCAGAGCGTTTGGCGGAGTATGGCGGTCGGAAGACGGCGCTGTTAGCGGAAGCACTTCGGCAATAAAGCTGGTTTCAATCACATGCAAACCGCAGCGATCTGGCCAGCCAAATCCCCAGGGACCAATTTCAGTTGCACCTGCATGATCGATCACTTGCGCTTGCCATGCGCTCTCGATCTGTTGTTTGACATTGGCCACGCTACCACCCGCTTCACCGGCCACGATCATGCGACTAACCGGCAGGTCGGCCAACGGAAAATTCTGCGATTGCGCCACTTCAGCCAGATGCAGAGCATAGCTTGGAGTGCAACAAACGACTGTCGCAGCCGACTGTCGCAAAAAATCAAGCCGCGCAAGCGAAGCCAGCCCCCCGGCGGGTATCACCATGGCACCTCGGTCGACACAGGCCTGATGTGCGCTCCAAGACCCGATG
>DAIRSD010000292.1:0-6074 GCA_036804625.1 Aureliella sp.
GATTTGAATACGATGACGGCGAAGCGGTCAGACCCAGTCATAACCCTAAGTACGACACAAGCGGTCCCACGTCCGATGATCGTCTGATTCAAAGGCGTGTGGCGCTGTTCCAGTTCACTGTCCCCGGCGCTCCGATGCTTTACTATGGTACCGAAGCGGGTATGTTTGGCGCGGACGACCCCGATGACCGCATGCCCATGATTTGGGATGATCTCAAGTATGAAGCTCATACGTTAGGTGCCTTTGGCCAGTCGGTCCCCGAGTATCCGATCGCCTTTGATCACCAGCTTTACGACTATTATCGAAGGTTGATTCAATTGCGCACCGATCGTATGGCGCTTCGACGTGGAGACTATAGGAATTTGCTGGCCGACGAGCAGTCTCAAACACTTTTATTTTGCCGAAGATATAAAAAAGAAGTTTTGTTAATCGCGCTCAATCGCGGTCAAGAGCAGGCAACCATCAAACTCAATCCAGCCGACTATGGTTTGCCCGTTGGAAAGCAAATGCATCTCGTTTTTAGCACTCAACAAGACCAGAGCACCGCGCGTTTGGCTTCAGCAACCATTCGTACTCAGAAGACGGGTCTGACGTGGGATCTTCCAGCCCTGACGGGTCAGGTTTGGAACTTAGAATTGGATCGATCTGGGGAATCGAAGTGACCATCACCACGCCTGGATGTCTACCCAAAAACTCTCTGCAACTGTTCGGGGATGAGTGCACGTTACGAGGGACGGACGGCTACTGCTCGGCTGGCAAAGCTTCTAAGGATTTTGTAGTGGATCTCGCCAGAGATCCTCCTTCTTTCGTTCAGTACAGGAACTCTCGAGATCTCCAATACGTCTCAAAACCGATCCATTCGCCAGCAAGATATGCCTCAAAGCCTTCTTCTGCACTCGTCGGCTTGCAACCGCCAAAGCTGACGCGGTTGCTCAAATTATGGGGACTAGCAATTTTCTGCCTGCTGCTGACCGGCTGTGGAAAGGATGGCCAGGATCAAACTACCATTACGCTTTGGCACCAGATGGTAGTCGCAGAGCGTGAGGTCCTGGCAGATAAGATTGCTCAATTCGAGTCGATCCATCCAACGATTCGAGTCAAAGCTTTGTACAAAGAGACTGAGGAACTGCGAAGTGGTTTCCAGGCCGCCGTTCTGGCTGGCGCTGGGCCCGAACTGGTCTTTGGGCCTTCGGATTCGCTGGGTGCCTTTACCTCCATGGGCATCGTAGGTGACATGGCGGATTGGTTCAGCCCTAAGGAACAGGATGAGTTCATTGAACAGTCGCTCACTTGGATCGAGCCGGCGGTAGAAAGTGTACAGCATTCCGATGTGGCTGCGGCAAGGCAACTTGTGCAAGTGGGAGATCGGGTAGGAAATCACTTGACCTTGATCTACAACCGCAAACTGATTCCCGTGCCACCACGCAACACTGACCTACTTGTTGAATTGGCGGTGGCCGCTACCCATGCCAGCCCAAGCGATCGGGCTAAGCAGCAATACGGCCTGGTGTGGAACTTTGTCGAGCCGTTTTTTTTGGTGCCATTTTTATCTGGCTTTGGTGGCTGGGTTTTTGAACAGGACTCTTCGATTCCAGCTTTGGATACGCCTGAAGTGGTCGCCGCACTGCAGTTTGTGGTGGCACTTCAGCAGCATCGTGTTCTACCTGCCAATTGCGATTATGAAACCGCCGACATGCTTTTTAAGTCAGGGCGAGCGGCCATGATAATCAATGGCGATTGGAGCTGGTCGGACTATTTGAGCAACACCAACATTGATGCGGTCATTGCACCACTGCCCGTTGTTTCAAAAACGGGCCTTCCCATGGCACCCATGGTCGCCACCAAAGGTTACTCGCTGAACATCAACGCTCAGGGAGCCCAGGTTGAAGCTGCCAAACAGTTCACTCGATTTATGACCTCGATGCCGGTGCAGCGCGAATTTGTGCAGCGGCTCAAGACATTACCGTCGCTCAAGCAATTGATGTCCGATCCATCGCTGCTGAGCGATCCTACCCTGGCGGCTTCGGCTCAGCAGGTTCAGCAGTCGCGACCGATGCCCATCATCGCAGAGATGCGCGCGGTGTGGGATGCGATGAGACCCGCATATCAATCTCTACTAGCCGGCGAACTGACTGCACAGCAGGCTGCTAGTAAAATGCAAATAGAATCCCAGCGTAGTATTCGACTGATGAATCAACAATTGCAACCGGATCGATCTGTGCTGGTGATTCAAACCATCGGGGCCTTGCTGCTTGGCATATTCTTGTATCGGCAGCGATCGGTAGTGTCGCAGTTGCGATCCGATTGGCCACGTCACCGTCTGGCCTATCTATTCATTGCCCCAGCCATTTTGGTGACGCTACTGACTATCGTCTATCCATTTTTCTACAACGTGCTCCTGTCATTCTCTAATATGTCGCTCCGCAATTTCCGCGATTGGCAGATGGTGGGACTGCAAAATTACGTTCAGGTTTTGTATGAGCCAAGATTCTTATGGATCTTTCTAAAGACGATTGTTTGGACGCTGCTTAATCTTCTGTTTCATCTGTCCATCGGCTTGCTGCTGGCAGTTGCGCTCAATGGTCCGGTGCGTGGCAAAGCTGTCTATCGCGTACTATTGATTTTGCCATGGGCCATTCCGGCTTATATTACGGCGCTATCTTGGCGAGGAATGTTTGACGCCGAGTATGGAGCGATCAATGCATTTCTGACTCAGTGGTTTGGACTGGAGCCGGTCAATTGGCTAGGCGAAGAAGTGAATGCCTTTTTCGCATGCTTAATCACCAATATCTGGCTTGGATTTCCATTCATCATGGTGATCGCCTTAGGAGGCATGCAAGGAATTCCAGTTGAAATGTACGAAGCCGCTCGTATGGAAGGCATCTCCCGCTGGAAGCAGTTTTGGCATATCACCCTGCCCATGCTGCGGCCAGTACTGACGCCGGCCGTGACGTTGGGAGCGATATGGACGTTTAATAACTTGAATGTCGTTTGGTTGGTCTCCAACGGTGGCGAGCCAGCCGACAAGACACATATCTTAGTATCCTATGTCTACAAGTCGGTGTTTAACCTATATCAGTACGGCAGTGGAGCCGCGCTGTCGATGATCATCTTTGCCATGTTATTAGTCTTCTCGCTTACATTCTTGCGGCGCACTCAAGCGACAGAGTCGGTAACCTGATCATGCTTAGCGAATCGCGATGGATAACCTTGTTGCGACATCTCGTGCTGCTGCTATTCGTGCTGATCAGTATCTATCCGACGCTGAACGTTCTGACTATATCGCTTCGGCCTCACAGTCAACTGCGCAGCACCAGTCTAGCTCTGATTCCTGAAGATTGGACATTGCAGTCGTACATTCAGCTTTTCACCCAGCAGCCTTTCTTGAGATGGCTAGGTAACTCGTTGCTGATTTCGATTGCTGTGACCGCCACGGGAGTAGCTCTAGCCGCTATTGGCGGTTACGCGCTTAGCCGCTTTGCGTTTGTCGGTCGCAAGGCCTGTATGACAGCGGTAGTAACCACTCAAATGTTTCCCGCCACGATGCTGTTGCTGCCGTTGTATGTTCTGATCGCACGGCTGGATCTGGTCAACACGTTTTTGGGGTTACTGATTTTCTATACGGCAACGGCCCTGCCCTTTTGCTTGTGGCAGATGAAAGGATTCTACGACACGATCCCGGTATCGCTAGAAGAGGCGGCTAGGATCGACGGCTGTTCACGCTGGCAAGCATTCACGCGGGTCACGCTGCCGTTAGCGGTTCCAGGTTTAGTCATCACCGCTCTATTTAGTTTTATGACGGCATGGTCTGAGTATATCGTGGCAGCACAGGTTTTGCAGGATTCAGATAGGTTTACATTGCCCTTGGGCCTGAAGAGTTTCCAAGCCACCATGTCCACTCAGTGGGGACTTTATGCTGCGGCCGCGATGTTGGTCAGTATCCCAGCAGTCACAGTGTTTATGCTGGTCAGTCGCTATCTGGTTTCTGGTCTGACCGTGGGGGGAGTCAAAGAGTAAGCGAACGGCAAAATGGCAATCATTGAATTAAAAAACATTTCCAAGCGATACGAAAACGGCTACTGCGCCGTCGACGATTTATCTCTGACCATCCAGGACGGTGAGTTCCTGGTTTTAGTAGGACCATCGGGTTGTGGCAAGTCAACCACGCTGCGGATGATCGCCGGACTTGAGGAGATCACTTCCGGCGATCTTTTGATTGACGGGCAACGCGTCAACCAGCGTCAGCCGGGCAGTCGTGATATCGCTATGGTCTTTCAAAATTACGCGCTCTATCCTCACATGACCGTACGAGACAATCTATCGTTTGGACTTCGAATGCGCGGGACGGCCAAATCCGAAATCCATCAGCGCATCCTGGAGGTAGCCGATACCTTATCCTTAAGCCCCTTGCTGGAGCTGCGCCCAATTCAATTATCAGGTGTGCAGCTCCAGCGCGTTGCCGTGTGCCGCGCTCTAGTGCGTAAGCCCAAAGCGTTCTTGTTCGATGAACCGCTGTCGAATCTAGATGCTAAACTGAGAGTGCAGATGCGCACCGAGCTAGCCAGGTTACATCAACAGCTTAAAACGACCACTGTTTATGTGACTCACGATCAAGTCGAAGCGATGACCTTGGGCCAGCGGATCGTTGTGATGAAGGATGGTGTGATCCAGCAAGCCGCAAAGCCCATGGAGTTGTATCGGCTACCGGCCAATCAATTTGTCGCCACATTCATTGGTAGTCCTGCGATGAACCTGGTCAACGGCCGCATTGCCGACGGACAATTCACGAGCCCAGGGCTGATCTATCCAGTCGCCATTGATATGGCAAAGCTGCCTAATTCCGGCCAAGCAGTCTTCGGATTCCGGCCTGAGGATCTGACAACTAACACAAGTGATCCAAGATTGGGACAAGCCAAAGTGCAGGTCATAGAGCGCATGGGCTACGAGACCGTGGTACACTTTGATTTGGCGCAACAAAGCGGAGTGGCCCGACTGCGCGGCGATCATCCACTGACCGCCGGGCAAACGATAGAGCTACATCTACCCGAAGATGCCTGGCATCTATTTTCAGCAGATTCAGACGGTCAACGTATCGCTTCGGGCTGCCAATCTCCTGCTCAAGTTTCAGACTTTTCTGGAACTTTCTCCAAGATTTCAAGCAAAACTTGATCAACGTCCACGCCTTCAGCCTGTGCTTCAAAATTCAGCAGAACTCGGTGTCTCAGGCATGGCAAAAACGTTCGGCGAATGTCCTCGAAGCTCACATTCAATCGTCCATCCAGAAGGGCTCGAACTTTGCTGGCCAAGGCGAGCGATTGAGCGCCGCGGGGACTGCTGCCCCATCGCACGAATTGATTGGTAATGGGCTGAGCGAGTTGCCCTTCGGGGTGTGTGGCCAAAATCAAACGAACAATATAGTCTTGAACGTGTTTGGCTAAGATTACTTCGCGCACCAGAGCTTGCCACTGCATGATCTCGGCACCATCCATGATTTTTTGAGTTTGGACGATTGTGCCGCGAGTCGTGCGCTCGACGATCGTATTGAGTTCCTCGCGCGAACTATAGCCGACAACCAGCTTAAAGAGGAAGCGGTCCAACTGAGCTTCAGGTAGTGGATAGGTGCCCTCCTGTTCAATCGGGTTTTGTGTAGCTAATACAAAGAATGGCTTATCCAAGACATATCGCACACCGGCCACAGTGACCGTGCCCTCTTGCATCGTCTCTAGCAAAGCTGATTGAGTTTTCGGAGTGGCGCGATTGATTTCGTCTGCCAGACAAATTTGCGTAAAGATCGGTCCTCGTTGAAACTGGAACGATTTAGCGCCTTGATCATTTTCCACGATCATGTTGGTCTCAAGAATATCAGCAGGCATCAGATCGGGAGTGAACTGAATGCGATTGAAATTCAAGCTGAGCGATTCGGACAGCACGCGAACCAACATGGTCTTACCCAGCCCGGGCACCCCTTCCAGCAAGCAGTGTCCTCCGACGAAAAGACTGGTCAGCACCCCATGGACGATATCGTCGTGGCCGCCCATGGTAATAACGAACACGTCCCCCACCGCTCGGATTCG
>DAIRSD010000293.1:0-6071 GCA_036804625.1 Aureliella sp.
CCAGTATTTTCGTAATCGTGCTTAGCCGTCCGCGGTACTCTTACTCGACTTACACGATCCGAGTATGAGTATGAGTATGAGTATGAGTACCATTTTATTGAGTACGTGTACGATTTTTGCGGAAATAGCGCAACTTCAAAACTGGCGCGTCGTGCTGGTATTGTTTTGTCTGCCGCTCGCCTTAAGGATCGTTTAAGATACTGGCAGTGTCAAAACCACCAGAAATCAAGGAAAGGTACGCCCAAGATGTCTCTGGAACTCGTTGATCGGCGCCGATTTTTTTCTTCTGCAGCAGCCGGTTTCGGAGTTGCGGCAGTCCTCGGTAGTGCTTCGGCTGCTCCGAAGGCAAGAATCAAAGTCGGCCAGATTGGAGTGGCTCACGGCCACGCGACTAAGCTATCTGTCTATCGCGAGTCACAGGATTATGAGGTGGTGGGCATAGTGGAACCCAACCAACAGTTGAGGAACCGGGCCGAGCATCATCCGGCATTTAAGGATTTGCCTTGGATGACTCAAGACGAGCTGCTAGGCCAGTCGGACCTCCAGGTGGTTCTGATCGAAACCAGTCCCAAAGACAGTTTAGCAGTCGCCGGAGCGTGTGTGGCAGCGGGCAAACATATTCATCTTGATAAACCGGCTGGCGAGTCGCTGATCCAGTTTGAGAAGATTCTGAGCCAAGCGGAGCATCAGAAGTTGCTTGTGCAGATGGGCTACATGTATCGCTACATTCCGGCCATCGTGCTTCTTAGGCTGTTCATCAGCCAGGGCTGGTTGGGTGAGAGCTATGAAGTGCATGCGGTCATGAGCAAAGTGCTGGATATTAGTAGCCGCCGAGAATTGGCGGCCTATCACGGCGGTATGATGTTTGAACTTGGGTGCCACCTGCTGGACTTGATTGTCAAGCTGTTGGGCGAACCTCAGCATGTCGCATCCTTTCGGCGCCATTCGGCGGAGCACTCAGACACGTTGCAGGACAACATGTTGGCAGTCCTTGAATATCCCAAAGCGATCGCTTCTGTTAAATCGTCCGCAATGGAAGTAGAAGGCTTCGACCGTAGACATTTGGTGGTGGTGGGTACAGAAGGCACCATGCATATTCAGCCGCTAGATGATCCGAAGGTTCGTTTGGCATTCAATCGGACTCGCGGTCAGTATAAGTCTGGGTATCAAGACATCAGCATGCCGAAATACACTCGCTACGTTGATGATGCGGCAGATATGGCTCAGGTGCTGCGCGGTGAAAAGCCGAGCGACTTTACTTACCGGCACGACTTGAGCGTGCAGCGAACCGTGCTTAAGGCATGTCAAATGTCGCTGGATCATTAACGGGCGCACGGTGAATGCGTTTGAGAGCCAAATGCAGACTGTTCGGCTCGGCCCCGATTTCTTTAGACAATTGGTGCAGAAAGCCATTCAAGAAATCGGTGCGTTGTTTGGCCAGTTTATGACCCGTGGGCGTCTTCATTGTATCGGCCAACGTCAGCAGTTTAACAAAAAAGTGGTCGACGAACTGCTTTCGATCATCGGGCGAGCGGTTGTGTGGAAATGGGTCGTTTGGGTCATAAAGTCGTTGTCGGATCGCGCCGCCAGTCATCAAGCAGCGAGCTAGTCCAATAGCACCCAGCGCTTCTAGTCGGTCCGCATCTTGAACCACGCAGGCTTCCAACGTTTCACATGGGATGCCAGCCGAGAAGCTGTGAGCATGAATGCAATGGGCGATCGCGGCAATGCAATGGGAAGGGTAATTGATGGACTCAAGGAATTCCGTAGCGAGCTGTGCGGCCAAATGTGAAGCATCGGCGCGCAAGGGCGAATCTTTGGCGATCAGGATACAGTCGTGTAGCCAGGCGGCGGGAACCACGATGTACATATTGGCCTTTTCGAAGGCAGCTATTTGCTTCACATTAACAACAAAACGGCGTATATGGTCCAGTCCATGTCCCGAATCGGCTTCGATAAGCTGTTGATTGACCCACGCGATAGTCATCTGCTCCCAATTCGTATCCCATACCATAGGTGATTCTCGATGTGTGTTTTCTTCTTGGTACGCTGGTACAGCGAACTTAGTTGTGGCTAGTGTTGCTGAGATTATCTACTGAGTACAATTTGTGCCAATCCATGATTAGCTTCCGACATTGCCGCTGGCGTGGATGAATTGGATCGACCCTTTGACGTGAATCAGAAATAGACGAGCTGACACTTATGGATCTTTCATCCTTGGACCTTTTTCTTGTGGTTCTGTACCTAGTGGGCATTGCCGCCTTAGGCATTTGGGTGGGGCGTGGAGCCGAGTCGGGTAAGGATCTTTTTCTGGCAGGCCGGTCCTTGCCTTGGTGGGCCGTTGGTACATCTCTGGTTGTAACAGACATAGGTGCCAAAGACATGGTGGGGCTGGCCGATGATGGCTATCGATTTGGCTTGGTGATGGCCAACTTTGACTTGATCGGCTGTATCTTTCCGGTGTTAATTGCCGCTTTTGTGTTCATGCCATTCTTGTGGCTGGCAGGAGTCTACACGATTCCCGAGTATTTGGGATTGCGCTATAACCAAAGTGTTCGATATTGTTTCGCCATCATCTGGATACTGTTTATGGTTGGAACTCTGGGCGTTGTTTTTGTCAGTGCCGGTACGATGTTTCAAAGTTTGTTGGGTTGGGATTTTATGACCGCCGTGCTACTGACTGCGGAATAGGTGGGTGTCTACCCCTGATATGGTGGTGAGAAGGCGGAGGTGTATCCGGATTATGTCTCCTGCATCGTACTGATCGTGGGAGCTACTCTGATGTGCGTCATAGGATTGAACGAAGTTG
Source organism: Aureliella sp. (assembly GCA_036804625.1). Taxonomy (GTDB): domain Bacteria; phylum Planctomycetota; class Planctomycetia; order Pirellulales; family Pirellulaceae; genus Aureliella. The sequence goes on from DAIRSD010000293.1 coordinate 2,810, forward strand.
GCGGTTGGACGGCTCTGCGCGAACGTATTGCGGCTCTGCCGGGCACCGAACATCATTTTCAATTGGTGCGTCCATCGACGGATCCAGACTACCCTTGGCCCGCAGTTCTGTTGGGAGTAGGTTTTGTGTTGGGGCCGGCCTACTGGATCGGAAATCAAGCCATCGTTCAGCGCACCTTTGGTACCAAGAGTCAAGCCGAAGCTCGTGCCTCTTATGTGCTGTGCGCCGCGATCAAAGTGGTATTTCCTTTTCTATTGGTCGTGCCTGGATTGATCGCTCTAGCCCTTTTTCACGAACAACTGGGCGATGGCCGCGCTAGCACTTGGAAATCGGGAAGTGTGCTACCGATGATTGTGCAACTGTTACCTACAGGTGTCGTAGGAATTGTGCTTGGAGCCTTTTTCGCAGGCATCATGTCCAACCTAGATTCTTATGTCAATTCAGCTTCGACCATGTGTGTGACCGATATCTATCAGCCGCTGGTCAATCCGCAAGCCACGGATCGACATCTCTTATGGGTAGGTCGTCTGACGATGGTTCTCCTGCTGGTCTTAGGAGTTATGGTAGCGCCGCTGATACACGGATATTTTGGGTCAGTGTTCGAGGCGTTTCAAAAATTCCTGAGCTTCTTTCAGGGTCCATTATTGGCACTATTGCTATTGGGAATGTTGTCCAGTCGAGTGACTGGGTGGGGTGGATTGGCCGGATTGATCATTGGGGTCGGTTCCGCAGTGATTTTGGCCTGGTTGGGTTGGATTACTCTATGGGTGGCCTGGTGGTCCTTTGTGGCAGCATTGTCGGGGACACTGGCAATCAGCATGCTGACCCGACCCTACGAGAAGCAGCGGCTGGAAGGTCTGGTTTGTTGGTTGCCCCCGAAATCATCACGACCTGAGTTGTAAGAGCAAGTCTCAGGCGTTTAGAAAGGCGAATGATGTTCGTAGTGAACTTGTCTGAAATTTTCCGAATTGTGGAATCGCACAACTGTCTGTTGGCCACCGCGCCCTTGGCAGGTAGATTGGCATTTGCTGGGTTGTTCGCAGTTTTGATAGCTTGGCTACTTTGGCTGCCAAACGAACGCCTTAGCGATGGTGCGGCCTCAGGTGATCAACCTGAAGCCAGACGATCCAACGCACCATCAGCTAGCTTCGTGCGATATACAGCCGTCGTGATCGCTTTGCTGCAATTGTTGCTATATCTGTTTTGGCATTGACTTACTTTGCAGGTTCTTTCAATCCGCGACGAATCAGCAGACCATCGACCTGTGGATCGCGACCGATAAAGTCGCGATAGAGTTGATCTGGCTCACGAGTGCCGCCTTTCGATAAAATCGTCTGTCGGAATTTTTTGCCATTCTCGGCGGTCAATCCTCCTTGGCGGCGAACGACATCAAAGCTATCTGCCGCCAGTATTTCGCTCCACAAATAGGCATAGTAGCTAGCCGAGTAACCTCCTGGCCAGATATGAGCGAAATAGGCACTCTTGTATCGAGGCGGCACCATCGGCAGGTCCACGCCTAGTTCGGCCAGCGCCTTTGTCTCGAACTGTTCGATATCGGCAGGTACTTGTGGAGCCTTTAGCGAGTGCCATTTTAGATCAAGAAGCGCGGCCGACAGGTATTCGAGTGTGTCGAAGCCCTGATTGAATTTGCCAGCCGCGATCACTTGCTTAAGCAACTCAGCAGGCATGATCTTGCCAGTCTGATAGTGCTTTGCATAGTTGGCCAATACTTCAGGATGGATCGCCCAATCTTCTTGAAAAGTCGAAGGGAATTCTACGAAGTCGCGTGGTACGGACGTACCCGCCAAGCTGGGAAAATGGACATCGGAAAACAGTCCATGGACACCGTGACCCAGTTCATGAAACATGGTGGTGGCGTGATCAAAACTGATCAAGGCCGGTGCGCCTTGAACAGGCTTAGGGATATTCTGTACGTTGATGATGACCGGTTTTTGGCCTAAAAGTCGTGATTGTTCGACAAAGCTGCTCATCCACGCACCGCCGCGCTTGCTGGGTCGCGCGAAGTAGTCGGCATAAAACAGGCCTATTTGCTGGCCATCTTCGTCGATCACATCAAAGACTCGCACGTCGGGATGATAGACCGGCAAATCGTGGCGCTCTTGGAACTTCACTCCAAACAGTCGGTTCATCGTGTAGAACACGCCATTTTTCAGAACGGAATCTAGTTCCAGATATTGTCGCACTTCGGCTTCATCGATTCCATAGCGATCCAGTCGGACTTTCTCAGCGTAATACTCCCAGTCCCAAGGCTGAACCTGATCGTCGATGCCGTCCAGTTTCATTTGGGCCTGAATGTCCCCGGCCTCTTGGTGTACTCGGGTTATCACATCGGGAACAAGGTCGGCCAGCATCTTCTGAGCGGTAGCCGGGTCTTTGGCCATTTGGGTTTCAAGTGAGTAGTGAGCATGGCTGGCATAACCAAGGATATCCGCCTTTTCCGCTCGCAGTTTGGCCAGTTGTTCGACCAATGGGCGATTATCGATGCCACCGTCTCGACCTAGTGCTCGGTAGGCGGAAGCTTCCCAAACCCGTTGACGCAGCGCTCGATTCTTTAGTTGAGTCAGCACGGGCTGCCGGGTGGTGTTGGTGATCTCCAGCAGATATTTACCTGGATGTTTTCGATCTTCGGCTGCTTTGGCGGCAGCCGCAATTTGGTCCTCAGATAGACCCTCCAGTGACTGTTGGTCATCAACCAGCACGGCTCGCTCCGCTGTAACGGCCAGCAAGTTGTCTTGGAATTTGGTCATGGCGGGCGACAACTGTTCGTTGATTTGCCGAATTCGCTGTTGTTGCTGGTCGTTCAGTCGGGCACCCGCGCGGACAAAAGAACGATGAGTTTCTTTCAGCAATTGTTTCTGTTCATCGTTTAAGTTCAACTTTTCAGCTTGCTGATCAAGCTGCTCGACTCGTTGGAACAGTTTCTTATTCAGTAAAATATCGTCGCTATGAGCCGCTAGGAGAGGTGCTACTTCGACTTGAATCTTCTGCAGTTCGGGATTGGTGTGAGCAGATGTCAGATTGAAAAAGACGCTTTGCGTGCGACGCAAGATGTCGCCAGATTTCTCCAGAGCTTCGATAGTATTGGAAAAAGTAGGTGCCTGTGCCTGATCTGCGATTTGTTGGACTTCCTTAAGCTGCTGTTGCATTCCCGCGTGGAAGGCTGGCAGAAAGTGCTCTTCTTGGATGCGAGTAAAATCCGGTGCTTCCAACGGTAAAGTGCTAGGGCTAAAAAAAGGATTGT
>DAIRSD010000294.1:0-6006 GCA_036804625.1 Aureliella sp.
TTCAAGGATAGATCGATGCTATCGTACAGGAAGAAGTTGCCTATCGCGATGCGAAAGCAATTGGCTTGGACCAGGACGATACGATCATTCGACGTCGAATTCGTCAAAAGCTGGACTTCATTACGGAGGATTTGGCCAGCCAGACGGAACCCACCGAAGCGCAGTTAGTTGAATTCTTTGAGTCGCGCCGAGAATCCTACTCGGCTGATACTCGACTTTCGCTCCGCCAGCTATTCTTCGATCCCGAGCGGCATGATGTGGACTTGGAGCAAGAGATAGCGGCGATGGTGGAAAAGCTGGAAGGCGATCCAGCAATCGCCTCGCCCGACCTGGGTGACCGTTCGCTGCTGGAGTACCAATACCAGGACATGTTGCAGCGCGAGCTAGCGAGCATTTTTGGCGATGAGTTTGCAGCCAAGGTCGTAGAATTACCTCCCCAAGGCTGGCAGGGTCCCGTTCGTTCAGCCTACGGTCTGCATGCGGTTATTGTCGACCAGCGGCAGACAGGCCGATTGCTGGAGTTGAATGAAGTTCGCGACGCAGTTCGAAGGGACTGGGAACACCTGAATCGTCAGGAATTAGCCGATAGTTTTTATCGTGGACTGAAGGAAAAATATCAGGTCTCAATCGAATGGCCAAACATGGCGCAGGGTGAGAAATGCTGCGTGCGCCCTTCACTTGGATATTGCTGCTTGCCATCTCAGCACTCGGCTGGATCGTGCTGGGACGAACTGCCCAAGGCCATGAATCGCGACCTGCCTATTTGGAATTGAAGCAAACAGCCGAGGATACTTTTGACCTGCTGTGGAAGGTGCCTGCTCAGGGTAACAACATGCGGTTGGGTCTTTACGTGCGATTGCCCGATACGGCAGAACGCTTGAAGGATCCGCTCAGCATGTTTGTGGGCGGAGCCTTTGTGGAACGCTGGAGCTTCCGAGAGCCTGGTGGCCTGGTGGATTCGACCATCCATATCGACGGCCTGCGCAATACGCTCACCGATGTCCTGGTGCGCATCGAGCGACTGGACGGGACCACGCAGGTTGCCAGGCTGATGCCCGAGGCACCATCGATGGTAGTGACTGCGGCACCCAGTGGCCTGCAAGTGGCAAAGACCTATTTTTTTATCGGCATCGAACACATTCTGTTGGGGGCGGACCATTTGCTTTTCGTGTTGGGGCTTTATCTTTTGGTCGATCGGGTAGGTATGTTGATCAAGACAATCACCGCGTTCACCGTAGCCCACAGCATCACGCTGGCGCTCTCCGTCTTTTCCGTGATTCGCGTCCCTGATGTCCCGCTGAATGCGGCGATCGCACTGAGCATCTTGTTTCTCGGACCGGAGCTTGTTCGGAAGTGGCGAGGGGAATCCAGCTTCACGATCCGTCATCCCTGGGTGGTTGCCTTTGCTTTCGGGCTGCTGCATGGCATCGGCTTTGCCAGCGGACTGTCGATTACGGGGTTGCCAGCAGCCGAGATACCGTCGGCACTGTTGTTTTTTAATTTGGGGGTTGAGGCCGGTCAGTTGGCTTGTGTCGTGTTGGCAATTCTAGTTTCCAAGTCGGTGCATCAACTGGAGCTAGACCAACCGAAGCAAATCCGACGCATACCGGCTTATGCGGTTGGTACGTTGGGGGCGTTCTGGACGATCCAACGTGTGTCGGTTCTTTTGGGAGTTGCATTTTGGGAATTCTAGGTGATGCGATGAAGAAGTTCGATCATAGTCGATTCTGTCTGCTAGTCTGTTGGGCGCTGCTGCTGGTTCTATCGTGGAATACATCGGTGCAGGCGCATGTCGGTGGCCACTCGAGTGGCGATGGCGGAATGGCATCTGGATTTCTTCATCCGATCAGCGGACTGGATCATGCCCTGGCGATGCTGGCTGTGGGACTGTGGGGAGCTCAACTGGGCCTGCCCGCTATTTGGCTGCTGCCGATCGCCTTTCCGTTGGTGATGGCGCTGGGTGGAGCCATGAGCCTAATCGGTATTCCTCTGCCTGCAGTTGAAGTCGGGATTGCAGGGTCGGGAGTCGTACTCGGATTGATGGTGCTGCTTGAGGTTCGTCCACCGCTTGCGGTTTCGTTATTGCTAGTGGGGGTTTTTGCTCTGTTTCATGGCCACGCCCACGGTGCAGAGCTGCCCGCAGGTGAAAGTGGGTTGTGGTACAGCTTGGGTTTCGTCGTCTCCACGGGTTTACTGCATGCAGCTGGGATCGGATTGGGTAGTATTCATCGTTGGGATTGGGGAAGAATCTGCCTTCGGGGCGCTGGTGCAGTGGTGCTTGCCGGTGGCATCTATTTTCTGTTGGGAAGTCTCAGATGGTTCGCGTAGGTATTGCGGCTATACAGAATCGGTGCCCTCCGAGCCCTGTGTCTGGAGGCCGATGGGCTCGCCTGTGTCTGGCGGCACTGTGTGCCATCGCGGTAACACCACGCACCGCCCAGGCCCATTTGGTGACTTCCGGCGGAGGGCCTTTTTTTGACGGGTTGATCCATTTCTACGTTTCGCCGGATGATCTCTTGACTGTATTGGCCGTGGCTCTATTCAGTGGATTGTCAGGTAAGAGGGCTGCTCGTGGACTGGTGCTCACGCTACCCGTAGCTTGGCTGCTGGGAACGGTTGTCGGTATGCAAGTCAGCAACCTCAATGAGCTTGAAATTCGATTTGCTGGAGTCTCGATGCTCTGCATGGGGCTGTTGCTGAGCATCAATCTGAAGCTACCAGCGGGATCGCTCATTCTGGTAGGTTTGTTGATTGGGTCTTGGCATGGCTTTACAAACGGCTTGAACTTTGCCACTACGGGTACATCCGGATTGACGGCTATAGGAAATACGGTAGCAGCCAGCCTTGTGGCCTTGCTTTTCAGTGCTGCGGCTGTGTCCCTTTCAAAATCCTGGCAGCAGATTGCTGTTCGCGTCGTGGGCAGTTGGGTGGCCGCCATCGGACTGCTTGTCTTGGCCTGGCAGTTCCGTCCCGGTGGCTGATCGCCGCAAGTTGTGTGATTTGGCGGCGATCACTGCTTGCTATCTTGACTTCTCTCAGGGCGAACTTAAGCTGACGTTGCTATATCTAGTGTCTTGGGAGGCAACGGTTTGCATTTGAATTGGTTAACTTGGGAGCAAGTATGTTAAGAGATCATTCTTTGATATCTCGCGTGGCTATCCTGGTCTGGACAATGTTAATGGGGATGCAAGGCTGGGTCGTTGCGGACGAACCGGCTAAGGTCAATGCGTTTAACTTCGCTCGGGCCGAATCTGACATGTACTTCGTACGGTTTGCGAAGCTTGCGGGTGGACTGGGTAAATTCTACTTCTACCGTACTCCCACCCGCATCGACCAACAGGATGTGGTACGCATGAATCGCGATACCCTGTATGGTGCTGCCATCTTCGACCTGGACGCCGGTCCAGTCACAATCACTCTGCCTGACACGGGCAATCGATTCCTGTCGATGCAAGTCGTCAACCAGGATCACTACACCCCGGAGACCGTCTACGCCCCGCTGAAATACACGCTTACCAGAGACATTGTCGGCACACGTTATGTTGCCACGTTGTTCCGTGTATTCATGGACCCTAACGATCCGAAGGACGTACAGGCAGCCAACGACGTACAAGACGCAATCCAGGCTCAGCAGGTCAGCCCTGGCAAACTGGAACTGCCACAGTGGGATCCTGATACGCACAAGAAGACCCGAGAAGCACTGCTGACACTCGAGTCGCTTGGCGGTGCCAAGAAGAATCGTTTCGGATTGCCCAACGAAGTGGACACGATCAGTTGGTTGCTTTCGACGGCTTCAGGGTGGGGCGGCAACCCGCTAAAAGATGCGGTCTACATCCCATTCTTCCCTGACAAAAACGATGGTAAGACCGCCTACAAGTTGATTCTCAATAAGGTACCGGTGGATGCGTTCTGGTCGATCACCATGTATGACGACAAGGGCTTTATGTTTGGGAACGATCAAAAGGCGTATTCGATAAACAGTGTGACTGCCAAGCCGCAGGCAGATGGTTCGTATGTGATCCACTTCGGCGGCGATCCGAAATCAGCCACCAATTTTCTGGCGATCAAGCCGGGGTGGAACTATCTGATGCGGCTGTAACGTCCTCGCCAAGAAGTCATCGACGGCACTTGGAAAGCTCCAGAACCGGTCCCACATCAGTAACTCACACTCGGTCCGTTAATTCATCCCAACAACCCTAACGCGATGAATCGTATTGCCCGCCAATAGCGCGAACTGGCGCGGTTTATGGAAGTCGTCATGAATGATTGACGATTACCAATTCGTGTCGATTAGCGTGATTCGCGGGCACATACATTGGACTATCAATTCTTAAGCAGGCTTGCGCAACGTTACGGAGGGAAGTTCTCCAAAAAGTCGACGATAGGCACCGGCGAAGCGGCCCAGATCCCAAAAGCCAAGATCAAAAGCGATTTGGGTGACCGTTGTCTGTTCGGGATGACTTTCGCGAAGAATTTGGCGGGCCTGATGCAGCCGTTGAATGCGAAGGTACTCTATGGGCGAAAGGCCATAGCATCTTTGAAAAGCCGTGCGAAGCGTTCGCTCAGGCACACCACTTTGCCGAGCCAGATCCGAGACGGAGACGGATTGGTTCGGGCGGCTCTTGGCAAGCTGCAGCGTGAATTTCGTTTGGTGTCGCCAGCGGAAGAAGTGACGATTGTCGGGATTCTGGTTTGTGGCAAATAGCTCCCTGGCGGTCGCCAGAAATTCTCTCTGAAACGACTCTACAGCCAATTCAGAACCCAAAAGCAGAGGTCGGGATTCCGCAGTTGCTAGAAAACGGCGAGCCAACGAAGTGAACTTTCGAGTCACGCGAGGTGGCGGCTTGAGCAATTGTGGTCTGGCAAACGATGCAAACTCCAACTCATGCTCAGATGTAAAAAGCAGGGAAGTTGGAATAAAGATCGTTAGCCACTCGTGAAGCGGATGGCAGGTCAAACAAAATTCGCTGCCTGGCGGAGCCACAAAAACATCATCCGCAGACGTGGTCTCTCCGTTGTTTTGTCCTGGAAAACATTGATGGTAAAACACCCAGCCATCGGCAAAGGTCGACCCTTCCGCAATACTGCCGCCTCCTTCGAAGCCTTTTTGCAGGCGGATATCACCCGCGTTGGTCCACTGCAAGGCCCATCTCATCTCCTCCAGAGCGGTGAGCCGCATCGAAAGGGACGCCTCCCCGATCGCTGCAGCGAAGGCGTCATAATCCGTGAACAACTGCGTCGTCATGATTGGAACTCGTGAAATATGGAGTGAAACCCGTCCCCATTGTAACCTCCGCAGCGACTAGCCGAAATTACGTAGCCCCGATCCTTTCCGGGAATACAATTTCGGCCGAATGCCAACCAGATCGTGAAAATGATAAGGAAAGCGGGAAAAGTTTGCATGCTGATACTCATGTTTTTCGCTTTGTGAGACCTAACGGTGTGGTAATTAAGGACAACGCACCCACTGACCTTGCGTCGTTGGAGCTAAAATGGAGCACTAAAATGAGCCCACGAAATGGTCTGCATTACATGTCTACCGTTCCCGAAGCGTTGCTGAAGAACCGGGCCGTACGGAATTGCGGCCTAAAGTTGTTCAAGCATTAAAAAAGTGTGCTGTACTTCCATCACGAGGGCTTCGCTGTACAACTAGTCAACCCGAAGAGAAAAAGAAAGGCCTTGTGATGAAGCCAGTATTGTTCGTCGCCATCGCAGTGCTCTCGCTTGCAATCAAACCGTCAGCTTTGGCGCAGCAGTCGCCCAAGTACGCGGCCAAAGTCCCTGAGTCGATTCAGACGCCCGACTTGGTTGAGACTTCTCGCCTCGGGCGCTTGGAGTTTTTCGATGGCATGCCCTCGGAAGAGACTGTCCAAAAGGTCTACGATCAGCTCGATTTCTCACGCGGTGTCGAGACTTTACTGACGGGTTGTCCGGCGGCCTCGATCTACGCCTTCGTCGAGGGCAAGAAGGAGACTGGGATGGAGACCTTCAGCATGGTCATCCACG
>DAIRSD010000295.1:0-5991 GCA_036804625.1 Aureliella sp.
GGGATCAGTTGCCGAAGGCGTTGAATGCCGGTCGTGGATTTTAACAAATCAGGCTTGCAGCGTCGTACAACGGTCAGTTCGATGTTGATGGTGAGCGAAGCGCCTGGAGACGCGCCCTGCTAGGCGTCTAGCGTTCCACCAGCAGCTTTGAAGATCTCGGTTCCGAAATAGATGGCTCCTCGATCTTGCCTCTTCAGCGTCAGCACGCGAATACCTGCGTGGACCAATCGCCAATCTTCTCTCCTGGCCAAAGGATAGAATTGCCGAAGGGAGGCCATGCGACTACCGCTACTTTGAAGACCTTGAGCTATCAAATAACTGACTAAGGATCGGTTCTTTTTGGCTACTCGCAGGAATGTCATCAAATTGTCCCAGTGAACCGCTCGTGGCAAGTCCGACCAGTGACCAGACTTTTTTAGGTATCTAGTTGTCCAGGAGGCGAAAGGACCAAACATCAATTGCGGTGAGTCTCCAAGCCAGCGACCGTCCAAGTGGGGTCCGCCACGGCTGGGGGCGGAGGGAGGTGTCAGTCCGTAGACCTTGGCAAGATGTCGCGCCGCTAGATTGGCGTCGTCGCACACTAGCCATTGGCCAGCGATCGGAAACCCGCCCAGTCCCTTGACCTCAGGTAAGCCAGTGCTGTGCAGCAGCGGTAGACATCCACCACCGGCCCCAAGAAATACAAACTTCGCCTGCATATTGCGATGCTGCCCAGCTTGCAAATCTTTAGCACGAACTTGCCAAGAGTTTGGTTGGCGAGTCAACGCGACGGCACGGTGCTCAGTTGCTATCGCACAGTTGTCTTGTTGGCCAAACCAGTTCCACAATTGACGAGCCAGCACGCCAAAATTCACTTCAGTTCCGTTCTTGGCTACTGTAGCCGCGACTTGGGAGGGCTCGCGGCCCTCCATAATCAACGGCACCCACTGAGCGATCATCGCAGCATCGTCAGTATACTGCATCTGTTCGAAAAACGGATGCTCGGTCATCGCCCGATGTCGTGCGCGCAGGTAATCGACTTGCGAGGCGCCTGTAACAAAGGCCAGATGTGGCACGGGTCGCACAAATTGTTTTGCAGCTCCCGTGATTCCTCGTTGCACGACAGAGGCCCAAAAAAGCTTTGAGTGTTCAAACTGCTCAAAGATCGCAATCGCGCGCGACACGTTGATCGATCCGTCCGTGTCGCGGTGCGGAGTGTAGCTGAACTCGCAATACCCAGCGTGGCCGGTTCCAGCGTTATGCCAGCCGTCGGAACTTTCTTGTGTTAGTTGCCGGCTAATCTCGAGAACTTGAATCGACAAGCGAGGGTCCAGCAATTTCAACAAAACTGCCAGACTTGCGGACATGATACCGCTGCCAATCAACACTACATCCGCAGAATCTATGATTTTGTTGTCGTTCATCGCCTAGTTTCGCAGGGGGTCGCTATAAATTTCCTGGAATTCATCTTCCCATTGTTGAAATGTAGAACCGAATCATCTAACCTGTAAAGCACAATACTCGATCCCAAAATGTAGGGTCCTAGGGGGAGCGGGAAGCATGCACAAGCGACGATATCTTGGCTGTCGGGAAAATTCCTTATTGGAGTATTAAAATGCGGTTAGTGCAAGTTGGGTTGAGTGCTTGTCTATTCTTATGCATATCCAACATGACATGCATGGCACAACTGCGGGGTGAGCGCCCCGAGTTGATTCAAGTGACAGACCAAGTCTACAGTGCTGTTGGTTACTCGCTTGGCAACATTTTATATGTTCTTACCCACGACAGCATTGTGGTGATCGACACTTCGGAAAGCCCTGATGCAGCCAAGGCTAGTCTGGCGGAGCTGCGACGGATCAGCCAATTGCCTATCAGTCACATCATCTATACCCATTTTCATGGCGATCACATTAACGGTGCTAGATCATTCCGTTCCGGCGAGAACAGCTCTGTAGCTATCATAGCACAACAGGAGCATGATCGCGAGCTACTAATGTTTCAAAAGCTGCGCCCATATAACGCACGGCTTAACGCGATTCAATTTGGTGCCGCGCTGCCTAAACGGGATGCGACGCTTGAACTGGCCCTCGATCCGGCTCGGCCTGTCATCGGTTACTTAAGACCGACAGAGAAGTTCGAATCTGAGTACAAATTCCAGCAGGGCGGGGTGCAGTTTGAACTGTACCATACTCAGGGTGAGACATCGGATCACCTAATGGTTTGGCTGCCTGAATCGAAAGTCTTGTTTCCCGGCGACCTTTTCTACCACAGCTTTCCGATGCTCTCCAGCCCGATGAAGCATGATAGGCCAGTGCTCCTATGGGCTGAGTCGCTTGATCGAATGCGCGGTCTGAATCCGGAAGAGCTCGTCCCCTCGCGCGCTCGACCCCTGAAAGGAGCCCAGCACATCGAGACAGTCTTAGAAAATTACGCCGCCGCCATTCGCTTCGTGCATGATGAAACACTCAGTTGCATCAACCGCGGAATGTCTGTAGAGCAAGCCAGGCAAGCTGTTCGACTGCCGGATCATTTGTCCAATCTGCCCTATCTATCCGAGCTTTATGGCAAGGTGGCGTGGAGCGTTAATGGCATCTACAGGCAGTATACCGGCTGGTACGACATGGTTCCCGCACACCTGAATCCTGCGCCTGTGAATTCGCTTCATCAAGCAATCGCTCAGGCGGCAGGCGGAGCCGCTCCTCTTTATGAACAAGCGCGCAAGGCGCACAAGCAAGCGGACTATCAGTTGGCACTAGAACTGCTTACGATAGCTTTGGGTGCTGAGCCGAAGCACGCGCCATGCCATCGGCTGGCAGCGGAGGTACTTAGTCATCTCGCACAGCGGTCCTCCAACGGGGTCGAGAAAAACGTCTATTTGGTGGCAGCGCAGGAACACCAACAGGCCGCAGGCGACTCAGTTTCAAGCGATGCCGACGAGCCATAGAGACCATTCGAAGTCAGTATTCCCGACATTTCATCGGCAGTAGTGCGTTAACACCCGGTTGGCACTTCCAGAAACTTCGTGGCAGATCCTACTGATTCTTGAATAGTACTCGTACCTGTTCACCGTTCGGAAGATCCTTTGTAACCGTTCACGGAGTAATTCGAGTTGTTTAAGTAGGGACGGTGGTGGAGTGGGTTTAAGTTCAAGTTCAAGTTTTAGTCTTAACTTAAACCTAAACTTAAGCGTAAACTTAAACCCTAATTATTCACCAGTAATTCCTAATCCCCCAGCGCTGACGACTCTTCGCATTTTGATCCCAGTACTCCGCGCAATCGATACTACTGATAAGAGCGATACGGCCCTTTTATAACATGTGTACCAACCAGCCGTAGCAATTGTCACCTGCTGTGACGTGGTAGCAGGCAATTTCTGGAAACTATGACGATTACGGCGACCTTGCGTTAGTTGGGTGTAACAGTTGACATGCTAACGTGTGTTCCTCTTGCCCAGAATGCGAAGTCTACCTACCTATCTACCCGTTTGCGACGACGCCAAGGCAACGATCGGTCCATGATGATCCGGTAAGGCTTGGCCAGCAAGGGACAAAACTGCTCATACAGGATGAACAATGAGTCAGCGGAGTATAGTTCAAACTGCAACTACCCAGCCGATGGCTGGTGTTGTTGCCTTGGACCAACAGTTGCAAGCTGGGGCAACTGTTGAAGGTCCCGGTTTGATTAGTACGCTGGCCGCTGATATTGCCCTTGCAGAACTGGTGCGAGACTTTGACATCGGGCTCCCAGCCAAAGCTGCTCAATTGGATGCTCTACTGGCCGCCGGTGATCTAGCTGGCATCAGGTCGCTTGCTCATCAAATCAAGGGAGCGGGCGGTGGATACGGTTATCCTGCGATCACCGATGCTGCGTTCCAGCTAGAGAAAGTCGCTAGCGAGCAGTCTGACTTTCAAAAAGTGGAAATGCACATTCGCGAGTTGCAACAGCTTTGTGCCGCAGCAGAACTAGGTGCAAGACAGCCCACCGAGTCGATTTGTCCCGAAATTTGCACGTTGTCATCAAAGCAAGCAGGCCCTAACGGTGATAACGGTCTCAGCGTGCTGCTGGTCGATGACGATCCTTCCGTGCTGGAATTGATGGACGCAGTTCTGCGACCACTGAATGTAGTCGTACGACTGGCCAAGTCGGGGCAAGAAGCGTTAGATGCGATCACTTGCGATCCACCGGACATCGTCTTGCTGGACTACAATATTCCTGTGGTAGACGGTCTCGGCGTTCTTAAGACGATTCGATCCAATGCGAAGTTCCAAGCTATTGAGATCATCTTCGCAACGGTGCATTCAGACGACAGTCTGATCACCGCCTGCTTCTCTGCTGGGGCCAACGACTATATTCGCAAGCCGTTTAATCGAACTGAGTTGCTGGCCAGAGTGCGCGCGGCCATATCACGAAGGCAAACTGAGAAGCTGCTGAAGTCAGTCGCCAGAATCGACTATCTAACTGGCGCACCCAATCGATTGGCTTTGATCGAACAGACCGCACATTTGGTCGCTAAAGCTAAGAATTTCAATAAACCCTTTGCCGTCCTATTTTTAGATTGTGACCGCTTTCGAGCAATCAATGCCGCCTTGGGGCATCAAGGTGGCGACGAACTACTATCGCAAATATGCAGCCGGCTGCAACAATGCGTTAGTCATGAATTACCCTCCCATGCAAATGCCGAGCCTTCGATGGTGTGTCGGTTTGGCGCAGATCAGTTTGTGGTTTTGATCCCGGAAGTCGCTCAAACAGGACAGGTTCAGCAGCTAGCACAAAGCATCATTGCCACGCTGCAGCAGCCGTTCACGGCGCAAGGGCAAACGGTACAAACATCCGTCTGCGCAGGTCTGATTTTTGGTGATCGCAATACCTCTTCGCCGTCTGAATTACTGCGAGACGCAGGAATTGCGCTTCAGGAAGCCAAGGCACAAGGCAAAGGGCACTTGGTGACGTTTGACCAAAGTCAACTGAGCGGAGTGCGTCAGCGACACGAACTGGAAGCCGATTTGTCAGTCGCTGTCCAACAGGAGCAGTTGGTCTTGCACTACCAACCAATCGTTGATTTGACCAGCGGCAGGCCTCAGGGCGTGGAGGCCCTTGTTCGCTGGAACCACCCCAAGCGTGGAATGATTCCCCCAGAACAGTTTATTTCGATTGCTGAAGAGATTGGAGTCATTCTGCCATTGGGAAGAAGAGTCATCAAAGATGCCTGTCGTGATCTGCGTCGATTACTCAATGACACCTGTCCGACGGATTTGCAATACATGAGTGTCAATTTGTCACGAGCCCAGTTGTTTGATCCCCAACTTGCTGGCGCGATCCAACAATCACTACGTCGTTACCAGCTTCAACCTGGTCAGTTGATGTTGGAGGTGACTGAAAGTCAAATGATGGCTGATACGGATCAAGCGGTTCGGCAGTTACAGGAACTACGAAACAGCGGTATTCGCATTGCGCTGGACGACTTTGGTACAGGACATTCGTCGCTGGCTTGCCTGGAACGGCTTCCCATCGACGTGCTAAAAATCGATCGAAGCTTTGTGTCAGACATTGTGTCCGATGCAGCTACTAGTGGTACGTTGATCTATGTGGCACTCTATTTGGCGGAACGTTTTCAACTTGAGTGCGTTGCAGAAGGTATCGAGACGCAGCAACAGTTGCAGCGTCTGATAGATTTGGGATGCAAGGCTGGCCAGGGATATCTTTTCAGTCGGCCGCTTCCACTCTAGGACTTGCTCGCACGGCTTCTCAACCAGTCTGCACAAGCAAATGCCAACGGTCTCGCTGCCTTACTTCAAAATCGATAGTAGCAGTTGCGTTGCGACAGAAATTTTAGTGGACGAACCGTTTAGTCATGAGAATAGCAACTTCGTGCTAGATATCAGTGGTAACCGTTCAGTTAGTTAGGAGTTGCTAGTCAAATAGTACAGGTTTAAGTGACACTTCTCGCCGATCACCATTACCAAGTGCTGCCCAAAGTCTGGAATGACTGCAAAATCGTACTCGTACTCAGCC
>DAIRSD010000296.1:0-5974 GCA_036804625.1 Aureliella sp.
CCATTCACTATCCAACCAACTATGCAGTCTCTGTCGGACGATATCTGGTCTATACCCCCCAATCGCGTCAAGATGGCGGTGCTGCCTTTGCCCCCAATCGACCAATGTCTGTCGGCAGTATCTCTGACGGGCTTAGCAACACCATTGGCATGAGTGAAGTGAAGGCTTATACACCTCGGTTTCACGACTTTGAGGCGATGCCAACAACCGCCCCAACTTCTCCGCAGGAAGTAGCTGGCAGTTATGTAGGTGGCGGGTGGTCTGCCAACAGTGGTCACACCGAATGGGTTTGTGGACGAGCCATTCATACCGGATTCACCAGCGTTTTCGCGCCCAATACCAAAGTTCCGTACACGCGCGACGGGGTTGTCTACGATATTAACGTGACTAGCTCAAGGGAGGGCCTTAATCAAACCATGGTGACCTACGGCATCATCACTCCTCGAAGCCACCACAGTGGTATCGTCAATTCGCTGAACATGGACGGCTCGGTTCGATCGGTTTCATCAGGGATCGACCTAATTAGTTGGCAAGCCATGAATTCCCGCAATGGCGGTGAAGTGGTCAGCGGCCAGTAGCGGCCCAAAAACCGGGATTTGAGCTGAATAACATAGGATAGTAGGCATATTCCGTATTAACGTTCGCCGAACCTGCCTATCGATCAGGCAAATGCAAGCGGCGCTCGGAGAATGTCTGCTACCTTGGTCGCCAACATTTTCCAAGGTCCCCAAATATTTCTTTTACTGCTAAAATAGATGGTTAGGAGTTGACAATTGCGATACTCTCGCTTAGTGTGCTTTAGGTCAGAATTACGCGGATCGCCCACCCTCTGCTCAACCAATTAATGAAATCAGCTCAATCTGCGATGTCTATCATGATCACTTCGCTTTTGGCTGATCTGACGATTATTGAGATCATTATCATAGACCGTATGAGCGGGGCTAGGTGAGCAAGTCGATTTTGAAAATTACATGCACCCTGAAGCCTCAAAAGCTTCAGGGTTTTTTGTTGGTACTCACACCCTGATCTGGCACTGGCACAAGATCAAACCTTTTAGGGCACAGGATAAGAACTTACGATGAAACGAAACATCTCCATCTACGACACAACACTGCGGGACGGTGCTCAGGGTGAAGGGGTCAGCTTTTCACTGCAAGACAAGCTGAATTTCTGGCAGGGACTAGCCGAAATTGGCATCGATTTTGTCGAGGGAGGTTATCCGCTGTCAAACGAGAAAGACGTGGCTTTTTTCCAATAGGTCAAGGATCTGTCGCTTGGAAATACTTTGGTTAGCGCCTTTGGTATGACTCGTAGGCGCGGCTTTAAGGCCGAGAACGATCCCGGGATGCAGGCCATGGCGCAGGCCGCAACACCGGCCTACACTCTGGTTGGCAAGACCTGGGACTTTCAAGTTACCGACGTTTTGGGTGTCGATCTGGATGAGAACCTTGCAATGATTGGCGAAAGTATCGAATTTCTTGGAAGCCATGGGTTGGTTCTGTATGATGCCGAACACTTCTTTGATGGCTACCAAGCCAATCCAGACTACTCGTTAAAGACCCTAGTGGCGGCTGCTCAGGCGGGTGCCAAATGGTTGGTGCTGTGTGACACCAATGGCGGAAGCCTGCCCGAGGATATGACACGTATTGTGTCGCAAGTCAAAAACGCGGTCAGCGGCTACCAAGTTCAACTGGCGATTCACTGTCACAATGACGGCGACGTGGCCACCGCCAATTCACTGGCAGCCGTAGATGCGGGCTGCGATCAAGTGCAGGGAACGATCAACGGCATTGGCGAGCGCTGCGGAAATGCCGACCTGATTGCTGTGATGGCCAATCTTGCGCTGAAGAAAAAAGACTATCAGGTCTGCGGTGGACGACCCATGTCGCATCTGACGGAACTTTCGCGTTATGTCTACGAGACGGCCAATCTACAACTGCGCGGCAATCAACCCTTCGTAGGCCAAAGCGCCTTCGCACACAAAGGCGGTATGCATGTACACGCCGTGAATAAAGCAGCACACTCCTACGAACACTTGAATCCGAGCTTGGTCGGGAACCAGCGACGCATCTTGGTCAGCGAGCTATCGGGTCGATCCAATATCATTGCGCTAACCACCAAACATAACATCGATTCCGATCGCCAACTGATGGATGCAATCCTGGCCGAAGTGGTTCGCCAGGAAAACGCTGGGTATCAGTACGAAAGTGCGGAGGCTTCGTTTGATCTGCTGGTACAACGCGTTGCCAAGACCTTCAAAACGCACTTCCAAACAATCAAATATCGAGTCGTAGCCGGTGACCGCGATGCGGCTCGTCATGCTTCATTTGCAGAAGCCATTCTGAAGTTGCGAGTGGGCAAGGAGGAATGTTTCGAAGCGGCCGAGGGACACGGTCCAGTCAATGCACTGGACGCTGCGCTTCGCAAATGCTTGGAACCCTACTATCCTGAACTCAAGGAGATGTATCTGTTGGATTACAAAGTTCGCGTAGTCAACAGTGAAGCTGGCACCGCCGCACGCATCCGAGTGAACATAGAAAGCGCGGATCAGCAGCACGCCTGGGGAACCATTGGAGTCAGCGAGAACTTGATCGAGGCCAGTTGGCTGGCGCTGACCGATGCCTTTGAATACAAACTAGCCCTATCCGCCGGGGATTTGCAACCCAGAGCGTAGCGCTCTCATCGCGACATCGATCGACTACGTTTTGCCCGCGCTGTGGAGCTGTAGTGGATCTCGCCAGACATCCTCATTTAACTTTCGTTGAATTCGGGAACTCTGGCGAGTTCCACTACATATCAGAACTCCGTATCAAAGCTCATTTATTCCCTGCCTTAAGGAAGTTCACATCGTAGGCTAACATCACCGCTGGATTCTGGTTTCACTCCGACTGGGCTTTGGCGATCCGTGCCTACCCTGACCCCATGAAGGTACCGATTTGGTATCATCTGCATCACACTGAAATGTGGAATTCCTGCTGCTAATGCTAAGTCGTTGCTAAATCAGCAGTTAAGAAATTCCTCGACGATCCGCTGGACAGTCAACTCAACCGCAAAAGCGACAATGTTTGCCTTGGAATCCCCCTGACCGAAGTCAAATGTTAAGAATTAACGCAATCTTCAAATTCATATCATCCGCATCAACGAAAGCTTGAGGAGATCAGCTTTGGACACAGTTGACCTGTTTTGCAAATTGATCGGTGGTTTAGGGATTTTTCTGCTGGGCATGAAAAACTTGTCCGACGGTATGCAGGCGGTCGCCGGAGATGGACTGCGCCGCCTTATTGCGATGGTAACCAACAACCGACTAATGGCGGTAGGAGTTGGTTCTCTGGTGACCTGCATCATTCAGTCCAGTTCGATAACCACTGTGATGGTAGTTGGGTTTGTCAACAGCAGTCTTATGACGCTACGGCAAGCTGTAGGTGTGATTATGGGAGCGAATATAGGAACCACGATTACTGGATGGATACTGGTACTGGATGTGGGCAAGTATGGACTGCCGATGATTGGCGTCGCCGTCTTCTTCTATATGTTCACACGAGGGGACCGAGTGCGTTTCATCGCTCTTGCCATCATGGGAATCGGCATGGTTTTCTTTGGATTAGAGATCATGAAGGATGCCTGTTCGATCATCAAATCAAATCCAACCTTTGTGGAATGGTTCAAGACGTTTCAGGCCGACAGCTACTTTGGAGTGCTCAAATGTGCGCTTATCGGATGTCTATTAACGGCCGTCGTTCAATCATCTTCGGCCACTCTGGGCATCACTATTTCGTTGGCTACTCAGGGGTTGATCGACTATCAGTCAGCAGTCGCTTTGGTCCTAGGTGAGAACATCGGTACAACTGTTACAGCTCTGCTTGCTTCATTGGGCACTTCCACCACAGCACGACGTGCAGCCTATTTCCACAGCACCTTTAACGTAATAGGTGTCATTTGGGTCACGGCCATTTTCGGATTCTTTCTGATGTTCATCAATTTCTTAGTAGGTATTGATAGCCCCGAAACCGCATCAACAACGCAAGTCGCGGCGGCTATCGCCACTGGCCACAGCACCTTTAACATTGTCAACACCATCGTGTTCCTTCCTTTGGTCCCTTGGATGGTCAAGCTACTTGAGATCATGGTGCCCAATAAAGACTTCAAGGAGAAACCCAAGCTGACAAGTCTGGACATGCGATACCTGGATACGCCTGCGTTGGCCATCGAACAGTCTCGCAACGAGGTTCATAAGATGGGGGACGGGTGCGAAAAGATGCTCAACTGGTTAGCTGAAATTCGCGATCAAGATTCTCCAGATGTAAAATTGGGAAATCGACTCAAGCATCGTGAGCAGGTCTTTGATTCGGTGCAAGATGAAGTGTCTGCCTACGTAACCGATCTGTTGGCGAAGGCCCTGCCACACAATTTGGCCGAGGAGGCCAGGCGACAGATCACCATGGCTGATGACTATGAGTCGATTAGCGACCTGTTTGTCGATTTGGACAAATACGACCGCAAGTTACGCCGCGATGGCTTACGATTCAGTCATAACCAGCGGGAGCAGCGCAACTACTTGAACGGCTTGGTGCTTGAGTATCTCAGGGCGGTTAACTCTGGCGTCAGCCGGATCGATCCCAATATCTTGCGAGACACAGAAACGATTTCGAAGAAAACGAAATCCGCGATCAAGCAATTACGCAAACAGCATCTTGAGGAGATTTCCGGAGGCCAAATCCATCCGCAGGTCAGCGTCGCCTACCTGGCCGCATTAAATGCCTATGCCCGAGTTCGAGAGCACTTGGAAAATATCGCCGAGGCCGTAGTTTCTTAATTCGGCCAGCAAACCAGTCGCATTGGGTATAAGGAGTACCAGCGAGCCGATGATTCATGAGTATCTTAAGTACCAAGTAACCAGTCACTAAATTAGGCGTCGCTAATCAATCGTTTAAGTTTAAGTTTAAGTTTGAGTCTAAACCTAAACTTAAACTTAAACTTAAACCCACTCCAACACCGTCCTTACTCAAACAACTCGAATCACTACGTAAACGGTTACAGCACTCATTTAGCCATTGGATGAACGTCAAACCTGGAACACACGAAGATGTCGAATCGCGCCAGACTAGTCCTGACTTTGCCTTCGCTACCCCAGTGACCTTCTGTTCAAATTCTTCTCTCACCCACCTAAAAAAGCTATTGCATGTTTGAGTACGGAAACACGAAATTCAATTTCTACAGAGGGTAACAGAGGAAACTGAACTAGAGATCTTTTTCTGCATCGGGCCCTGGTAGCTACGACGGTGCGTTTCACGGTTCCAAATTCCTGTTGGACCTCTCGGTGGCCAAAAGTACCAGGATACAGCTACCATCGTCAATAACGTTAATGCCAGCTTTCCTGGCGGCTTGACTGGCCTGATGTTCCTCAGCACCCGGCTGCATCCAGATGTTTTTGACTCCCGCAGCAATGGCTTGTGCGACGACCTGACGGGTGATGTGCGGCGGTGTGATGACCGAAAGCGACTCAGGAACTTCCGGCAGGTCTGCAAGCGTAGCGTATACGGCATGTCCTAAGATTTCTTTGGCAATTGGGTTCAGCGGAAAAACCTGACGGCCAGATTGCAACAGCGCTCGAAATACTTTGTTGCCATACTTGTCAGGGTCAGCCGAGGCACCTGCAACGGCAAATCGATTGGCACCAAGGAACTGCTGAATCAGTGACATGGAATTAGCGATCTCCAGCTTTGCGAACAACTGACAACCAACTCGGGAAGAGACACCTTGCCACGATTGTACCCAAATTCGGTCGTCTCCCCCAGCTCCCTGCAATACGTGTTTAGGCCCTGGAACTTAAGTCGTTTACCTAGATTCAAAGTCCGTGAAGAGTGGCTGGAAACTTGGCGAATTCGTCGAAAGGTAGAGCTTGCCAAGCAACGAGATTTTTTCTCGACCTGCATCGAAGCTTCAAAGCGCAATAACCGACTTGCGTAGCCGTGCT
>DAIRSD010000297.1:0-1821 GCA_036804625.1 Aureliella sp.
ATCTTACTGCGGACTGCAGGTACTATCCCCTTCGCATAAAAGTTGTTTGACTTATGAAAATTCAGCGAAACGCCTACGGTCGGACTCCAGATGGCCGGGCGGTGGAACTGTTTTCGCTAACCAATTCGGCCGGTGCAACGCTGAGAGTGACGAATTGGGGGGCGATCATCACTTCCGTCGAAGTCCTGGACCGCTCCGGAAGAGTTGAAAATGTTACGTTTGTATTTCCCAGTCTGGATGGCTACTTGCAACGTCATCCGATGTTTGGGTCGACTGTCGGGCGGTTTTGCAACCGGATCGCAGCCGGACGATTTGAACTGGATGGCCGTGTTTATCAGTTGGCTATCAACAAAGAACCGAATCATATCCATGGTGGGCGGATCGGCTTTGATAAGCAGGTTTGGCAGGCTGAGGTGCTGCCTGAAGACCATCAACAGGTTGGCGTCCGCATGACTCTGACCAGTCCCGATGGTCAGGAGGGTTATCCGGGGACCGTGCAGGTTACCATAAACTACATGTGGAACGAGAAAAGCGAATTGACCTGCAATTACCTAGCAACCACCGACCAGTCAACGATCATCAATCTGACCAATCATGCCTACTGGAATTTGGCAGGTTGCGATAGCGGTACCATCCACAATCACATTCTGCGACTGGCCTGTCGTCAGTTCTTAGAACCCGACGCAAACCTAATTCCCACGGGAAAAATACTCAATGTTTCAGGATCTGCTTTGGATTTTCTGGAGCCACGCGTCATCGGTCATCGACTGAATGAACTGACTGCAACCAAGGGTTATGATCACTGCTACGTGATCGACGGACCGGCAGGCCAATTGCGGTCGTTTGCGGAAGTGGTCGAGCCGACAAGTGGGCGAACTTTGGAGGTGCGTACAACGCAGCCTGGAGTCCAGTTCTACACCGGCAACAACCTCGGGCAGCCCTATCCAGCCTACTCAGGCTTCTGTTTGGAGACTCAGCACTTTCCTGATTCGCCCAATCATCCTCACTTTCCGTCAACACGACTAGATCCAGGCCAAACCTTCCAGCAGACAACTGTATTTCGTTTTGGTGTCACAGCTTAACAAGACTTGCCAGAGGCCTGTCCAAAAGATTTTCATCAGGAGACTAAGTGCATGACCGGTTCCACGCAAGGAACAAAATTTCGCGAAGCCGTAGCTCAGGAGCGTCCGCTGCAGATCGTCGGCGCGATCAACGCCTATGCGGCGCTGTTGGCGCAGCGAGCGGGATTTCGAGCCCTCTATCTGTCGGGCGCTGGAGTCGCCAACGCAAGTTTTGGCATGGCCGACTTGGGGCTGACTTCGTTGACAGAAGTGACCGAGGAGGTACGTCGCATCACGGCGGCTTGCACTTTGCCTTTGTTAGTGGATATCGATACGGGTTGGGGCAGCGCTCTGGGGATCGAGCGCACTGTCGCCCAGTTAACCCGCGCGGGTGCAGCCGCCTTGCATCTGGAAGATCAGGTAGCCGAAAAGCGATGTGGACATCGCCCTGGTAAAGCTCTGGTGCCAGCCCGTGAGATGTGCGACCGAGTATCCGCCGCTGCGCAGGGGAAGATCGATCCTTCGCTGGTGATCATGGCACGTACCGATGCGATTGCTGTCGAGGGATTGGACCAAGCCATTGAACGCTCACTGGGTTATATCGCTGCCGGTGCCGACATGATTTTTGCCGAAGCGATGCGAAGTCCGCAAGAAATGCAGCGGTTTAGCTCGGCGGTCCCCGTACCGGTACTGGCCAATCTGACCGAATTCGGACAAACTCCACTGTTGTCCGTCGACGAATTGCGAGCCTGTGGAATTG
>DAIRSD010000297.1:1831-5966 GCA_036804625.1 Aureliella sp.
TGCCATGGCGCTCTACCCGCTTTCGGCTTTTCGCGCCATGAACCTGGCCGCTCAGCAGGTATACGCGGCGATTCGCCGTGACGGCACACAGCAGTCGATGGTTGCTCAGATGCAAACGCGGCAAGAGCTGTATGAAGTACTGGATTACCTTCAAGTAGAACGACGTATTGACCAATTGTTACGAAGAGGAACCTCGAATGAGTGATGTCAAAAACAAAACCGGTGGGCTAGCTGGCGTGGTCGCAGGACAAACTGCGATTTGTACGGTAGGAAAAGAAGGGCATGGCCTGACCTATCGTGGCTATTCGATTGACGATCTGGCTGAGAAGGCATGTTTTGAAGAGGTGGCCTATCTGCTGCTGCGAGGCAGTCTGCCCAATCGAGACCAACTGAATCAATTTCGATTGGAGATTGTTCAGAAGCGAGACCTGCCAGCGGCATTGCGAACGATTCTTGAGATCTTGCCAGCTCACACGCATCCCATGGATGTCCTGCGCACCGGCTGTTCGGCATTAGGTTGTTTGGAGCCCGAGCAGGATGCTGCACAGCAAGGAGATATCGCACTTCGCCTGTTAGCGACTTTTCCTGGCATGCTGCTGTACTGGCATCGTTTCCATCAAGATGGCACTCGCATCGAAACCGCCAGCGATTCACCATCGATCGCTGAGCATTTCTTGCAGATGCTACATGGTCGACAACCCGATCCTTTGTGGGTGCGAGCGATGGATGTATCGCTAACGCTATATGCCGAACATGAGTTTAATGCCTCGACCTTTTCAGCACGAGTAACCGTGGCCACTCGTTCGGATTTTTACTCGGCCATCACCAGCGCGATTGGCACGCTGCGTGGACCCCTGCACGGAGGTGCCAATGAAGCTGCGATGGAGTTGATCGAGCGCTATCAGACTCCTGACGATGCACAAGCCGGTCTGCTGACTGCATTGGAGAAACGTGAACTGATCATGGGGTTCGGACACCGAGTCTATCGCACTTGCGATCCAAGGTCGGATGTCATCAAACGCTGGTCGAAGAAGCTAGCCGATGCAACGGGGGACAATCGGTTGTATCCAGTTTCTGAGAGAATCGAACAGTTGATGTGGGACCGCAAGAAGCTGTTCCCCAATCTGGATTTCTATAGCGCCTCGGCCTACCACTTCATGGGTATTCCCACGCCGCTCTTCACGCCCATTTTTGTATGTTCGCGGATTACCGGTTGGGCGGCGCACGTTTTTGAGCAACGAGCGAACAATAAACTAATTCGACCAGGTGCCGACTACACAGGACCTGATAACCTACCTTTTGTACCTCTTAATGGACGTTAGAAAAATAAAATGACCGATAAGCTCTTAGAAGATCTAGCCGATTATGCTCTGGGCCAACAACAGTTTAGTGAACTGGCACGCGAGACGGCGCGATTGTGTTTACTCGACAGCTTGGGATGTGGCCTGCTGGCGCTGCAGTATCCGGCATGCACCAAGTTGCTGGGGCCGATGGTACCTGGACTAGAAATGAACAAAGGTGTACCCATCCCTGGTACCGCCTATCGACTGGATCCAATTGCTGGCGCGTTTAACATAGGCACGATGATTCGCTGGCTGGATTACAACGACACTTGGTTGGCAGCCGAGTGGGGGCATCCATCGGACAACCTTGGCGCCATTTTGGCTGTGGCCGACTATCGGCACCGAGTGCTGGGACGAATCACTTCGGTAGCCGAAGTTCTGGACGCGATGATTCGTGCGCATGAGATCCAAGGTGTACTAGCGCTGAATAATTCGTTCAATCGAGTTGGCCTGGACCACGTACTTTTGGTTCGCATTGCCAGCACGGCTGTTGCCTGCCGATTGCTGGGAGCCACTCGCCAACAATGCTTTAACGCTCTTTCGCATGCCTGGATCGATGGCGGTGCGTTGCGTACCTATCGCCACGCCCCCAACACGGGTTCACGCAAAAGTTGGGCGGCTGGAGATGCCACTTCGCGAGCCGTGCGATTGGCGTTGATCAGCCTGACGGGTGAAATGGGGTATGCCACCGCTCTTTCGGCACCCAAATGGGGCTTTCAAGACGTTCTGTTCAAATCTCAAGCCATCACGCTCACTCGACCTCTGGAGAGTTACGTGATGGAGAATGTACTCTTTAAGATTTCGTTTCCAGCCGAGTTTCATGCTCAGACGGCGGTGGAAGCGGCCATCCAATTGCATCCGCTGCTGGTCGGGCGCTGGGATCAAATCGAATCGATCCAGGTGGAAACTCAGGAAGCCGGTGTGCGCATCATCGACAAGTCAGGACCGCTAAAGAATCCTGCGGATCGAGATCACTGTCTGCAATACATGATTGCCATTGGGCTGCTAAAAGGTAGCCTAACAGCTCAGGATTACGAAGATAGTTCAGCCGCCGATCCGGCAATCGACCGTTTGCGCAGCTTGATGCAGGTTCGAGAGAACACCGATTTCACCAAGGGCTATTTCGATCCTGATCAACGCAGTATCCCCAATGCCATCGAGGTTCGCTTCAAGGATGGTTCGGCCACGCCACGTGCTGAAGTTCACTTCCCCGTGGGTCACCGCCGTCGGCGTCAGGAGGGAATTCCGCTGCTGCTGGAGAAATTCCGTCACAATGTGAGTACTCGATATTCGGCGCAGAAGGTCAGTCAACTAGAGACCAGCTTAAAAAGTCTTGACAACCTTAAGGAACTATCGGTTACAGAATTATTAGACTCTTTAGCTGCAAGTTAGTGGCCGTTCGAATTCGAGTGGCCTAATCAGTCGCAAGCGCGTTAGCGTACGGTTGCCGCAAAAATCGGGTGCTAGCGCCACCGGCTGATGATATGTTTGGTAGTTTATTTGCGAACGGTTCCTTGGTATCAAGTATCGTCATTATCAAATTTTGTCAGAAGGATGCACTCATGCTTCGTCACTTTCTCCAATTTGCATCCCTATTGCAAGCGTGTCTATTGGCAGCGAACCTTCAGGCAGGCCAGCCGACTACCTATGTACGATTTCAACATGGCGACACGGTTGCTTATGGCTTGCTTCGGGATGATCAGGTCACCCAGCTTGACGGAGACCTGTTTGGGCAGTGGAAAGAGACTTATCAGCGGTTTGACTTAACACAGGTCAAACTTCTGACACCCACGCGGCCAACCCAGGTTTTGGCCTTGGCTGGCAACTATCGCAGCCATCTGCAATCAGCCGAAATTCCACCAAAATTTCAGATAGTACAGCCCTTTTTCAAAAGTCCATCCTGTTTGATCGCGGACGGCGAGAGTATCGTCCTACCCAAAGATTCGCAGGACGTTCATTTCGAAGCCGAATTGGTAATCGTGATTGGCAAGACATGCCGCAAAGTCTCGGAAGATCAAGCCATGGAGTACATTTTTGGAATCACCGCTGGTAACGATGTTAGCGAACGAATTTGGCAGAACGATCAGCAGCACAAAGATGTACAGTGGTGGCGAGCCAAAGGGGCAGACACCTTTGGCCCGGTTGGGCCCGTGATCGTCAGCGGCATCGACTACGGAAATTTGAAGATTCAGATGAAGGTCAATGGGCAAGTGGTGCAGGAGGATTCAACCGCGTCGTTGATACATGGTATTCCCAAAGCGGTAAGCTACATCAGCCAATACGTGACTTTGCATCCAGGCGATTTGATATTCACCGGCACTCCAGGCGAAACCTCCGCCTTGAAAGCGGGTGATATCTGTGAAGTGGTACTGGAGGGTGTGGGGACGCTGCGCAATCCTGTGGTGGCCGAATCTAAGGCAGTCGCGCATTCCGAAGTTGGTGCAGAAAAATTTAAGTTCGTTCAAGAAGCTGGAATGAGTTTGGATCTACTGCTGGGCGATCGGCGCGTGTTGCGTTTCGTTAATCAACCCCGTGACGGCTCAAGCCCTGAAGCTCATTATCTAACCTTCAAACCGTTTCACCAGATATTTGATACAAGCACGGGGACACAGTTGATTGCAAGTGGATCGCATCCAAACACCAAAGAGTTTCTTTTCCCGCATCATCGTGGACTCTTTTTTGGGTTCAATCGTATCAAGTATGGTAACAAGTCAGCAGATATATGGCATGGCAAAGATAAGGTTTATAGTTCGTGCCTGGAAATCACTGAAACTAATACGGATGCAGATCTG
>DAIRSD010000298.1:0-5950 GCA_036804625.1 Aureliella sp.
TGGAGCGATAGATTGATTCATGAAAGATCCGTCCAAGCGAGTCGTGAACCTCAATAGCATGATCGACCACTTCGTAAGCAACTTTGCCAAAGTCTTCCTGAGAAAAGTGCCTAAGGGGAACAGATGTCTTGATGGGCATAGGAATTACTAGGGCAAAAAGATGGAAGGGCAGAAATATGCAAGATAACAAATTTGTTGCGTATTATCGCTGTGACCATCTTTCTGCCCAAACATTTTTTTGCCCTCTTTCGTACCTCGATGGTCACGATTCAAAGTATTGACATCCAAAACTTCACAAGTGGCTGTTGCCACAGCGCAGGATCTTGTATCTGGCAAAAGTGCCCGAGTCCCCGAGTTACGCTCAGCACAGCATGCGGACAAACTCGATCCTTCAGATAGTTGGCAATCCCGACAGGAGCAACACAATCGTCGCTGGCCCAACTAATGTGAATTGGTACTTGAGTTTGCTCAATTGCGGGTAACCATCTAGATCGCTCGAATCGCCGCCGTTCACGTATGTATCCGATCAACTGAAAAGTGAGCCCAGGCCAAGAACGAAACGTGATCGCATCGTGAATGTCTCTAATCTGCTCATCTGTCAGCGAAGTATTGCCGTGTGCGCTGATGATTTGTTGCTTGAGGACCGGGTACCAGCTTAAGCCACGAGACAGTAGGCGACCTGCTGAAGATAGTAGCAGTTTCTGCCCAATTCTCAGCTTGGCTTCTGAAAGCACCATACCACCATTTGTAAGAGTCACACTTTGAAAGCCCTCCCCGAACCAATCTGGGCGATTGTCGTTTAGTCGAGCTAACAATTCGGTCAGGACAGAATCACCCATGTCATGCCCCAAAATATGTCCGCCGCAGATTTCTAACTGTCGCCACACACTTAGTGCGACATCAGCCTGATCGACCAGTGAGTAGGCGTACTGTTCAGGTTGTGGCTTGTCGGAGAAGCCATACCCGAGCATGTCGAACAAGACAACTCGCTTGAAGCATTGCAGCAACCCTGGCAATGCACCCGCATACGAGTAAGAGGACTCGGGAAAACCGTGCAGAAGCAATAGAGTTTCAGAGGCGGAGGCATGCTCTTCTCCTGCATCCATCACAAAAACGCGGTGTCGAAACCTCCCGAATTCAATCAATTCACCACGGTTCCACCAGGCCTGCAACCGATGGTTAGCAATATGTAGTTCCATAAAAGGAGCCCCTGTGGTGATGAATTCGATTCGCGAATTCCGCTCATCATAGCCTAATGTTGGCTACCGTACCAATGACCAGTGCTTCAAGCATTTGAACGAGCGATGACAAGGAACTATGGCGAGTCCCACTACATGCCATCGCGCTGGGCGATGCGCCGGGCCAGTGATGCCCCGGAATGCAGGGCGCCTTCCATGTATCCAACGAACTGATAACAGCAGTGTTCTCCAGCGAAATTCAGTCGCTCAAGACCACCGTGCAGGATCGGACCAATCGTGGTGACTTGTCCTGGTGCTGGAAACGAATAGCCCGCTTGTGTCCATGGGTCGGCAATCCAGTCCATCATCTGCCCCCTTACGAAATGTTGAGTATATCCGGGAAACAACTCTTCAAACGCCTTTGTATACGCGGGTTGCCGGTCAGCCACAGCTCGCTGATGGATGGCCTCAGCAGCCGGCCCGCCGCTAAAGGCTATCAAAGCGACCAGCCCTTCTTCGCTTTGTCCGTCAGTTCCATGCCAAGTTTGACCAATGTCGCCGTCAGTTGTTGCGTCTGGCGAACATTGGATGTTGCGCCATAGCGGTTCCTTGATCGCTGAAAGATACTTCACATTGGAACCCATTTGCGGTACAAGTATTTTTGGCAACTCAGGGGTGAATTGAATCTTAGACCAAGTGCTGGGCGGCGTTGCCAGGACAATGTCGTCGGCCTCGTAGCGGTTACCGGCAGCGTCAATTGCAACCATCGCCGTTTTTGTGGAAATGATCTTACAGATAGGGCAGTCCAGTTGGATGCGTTGATCGCCAAGCTCCGATGCCAAACGCAAGGCAAACTGCTGGTTGCCGTCCTTCAATCGATAAAGTTCGGTATCTATCCAGTACCGCTCCAAACCGCCTCCCTTGACTTGCGCTAGATTTCCAAGGTAGCTCTGCCGCTCCGTTGCAACTGCGTTATCCACAGTGAACTGAAGCGTCAACAGCTTCTTAGCGAGTTTCGAGATTTCCAAATTTGTAATCCAGTCGGCGGTTGACCGCAGATCCAACCTCCTAGCATCTGCTGTCATCCACGGTTTGGCGGCATCGACCAAGCGAGCCTCCTGTGTCATCAAGGTGTAAGCCGATTCACACTCTGACTCGACCTCTTCTACCTCTAGCTTCGTCAGCCTTCTTCCGTCCAAAATCATTGGAGACGCTGCGGCCTCTTCGGTAATGTCGAGGAACTCGAATCCAAATTTGGCTGCGTAGGCTAGAACATGAGGGTGGTTGGAACCCAGTAGCTCACCACCGCCTTCCACGATCTTTCCGGGAATGAGATTCTTCAGGCTCAGCACGCGGCCTCCAACTCGTCGTTTTGCTTCGAAGACCTTGACGTCATAGCCAGCACTGGTCAGCTCGTAAGCGCACGACAGTCCAGCGAATCCCGCACCCACTACAAGGACACGTGGCTTCGATGATAGCTCGAGCGGCTGGGCAACAATCGAATTTCGAGCTGACAACAGCCCAGCCGCTGAAGCAAAGCCTAAATGAAAAAGCTCACGCCTAGAGAGCCTTTCGCAGTTTCTGTTCTTTGCAGCGAGCGCTTTCGATAAGAATATTCGTTTCATGATTGACCGGTAGATGGTCAAAGTCCCTTAACAATAGCCGTTCATCAGCCCGGCTTTGGGTGGACTAATTTCAATGAGAATTCGATAACTGCATTAACTTGTTCCGTTGTCTGCAGATCACCTAAGGACTAGGTGGAACGTATGTAAACGCATGACAGGCATCTACGGTACTAATCCACAAAAAAATCCCTAAGAAACCGGCCGCAGATGCTGCCGAATTCCTAGGGATTCTTGAACAAGTGACCCCTATGGGATTGGAACAATCTACCAATTCCCTAGGAAATACACAATCGGGCGGCGATGTCCCCATGCTGGTCCCCATATCGAGCCCCGATTTGATCGAGCTGATCGATCTGTGGGATGCCCTGGATGAGTCGGCCCGTGATGATCTGCTGAGGGTGGCCCGAGCGTGGGTGGGTAAAAAGTAGGCGGCGGGAGGGATACGATACATCTGCCCGCTAGCGTAGAATTCGCTTGGCAAAAGATTTTGAGGGTTTGGGGTAGTGTTGACACTACCCCCCTGGGGTGCAAAGGTACTTCCCGAGCGTTGACAGCATATGCGGTAGCCAAGGCCCTCGGTTATCATAGACATAGTCCGATGCAAAAATTGCCTCGGGGGTTTGGGGGCGGTGTGTAGATACTTGATTCTTGGGTGAGCGGGCTGATCCCCCGCTAAGCGTCGATCGGCTGGTGGATGTGTCCTATCCATCCCCGGCCCATCGGCGGCCCATCTGCGAGTGATAGGACATTCTGATGAGCGATATTGCCGAGCGTGCAAATTCTATTGCCAACTGTTTTAGGTGGTTTGCGAATGAATATCATGAGCTGAGAAGGGCAAACGGAAATCTTTTAGATCACATGTACCTAACAACCAGGCTAATCCATCTGATAACAGATGCTGCTAAGGAGAAAGTTCTACCAAATGATATCCAAGACAGGGCAGATGTAATTCTTCGTGAACGCCCAGACTGCCCTGCGCTAATAGCACTTCGACTAATTGGATACAAAACATTTGTTGAACGGCCTGGACTTGTCGATGATTTGCTGCCCCCAGATGAATTCACATTGTTTAACCTAATGCCTGGCTGGATAGGTGATATCTGGCCTGACTATTTCAAGCCAATTTCCTACCTTCGAACTGTCAAAACAGACGAGTATCGGGAAATGATTTACAAGTGCAAGAAAGAAAATTTCTTTGAATACGTGGGACTACACGCGAAACTCTGTGAATTGTTGGCAGAGAATGCTGAGCAGGCGTTACCCCGAACTGATGGCCTTAAGATACCCGGATTCCTGGATCGTACAAATGCACTATTTCAATGGAATGACAAAACCTATGAGTGGCTAACTGAAACTATGATGGATGCCCTGGAACTGTTGTTGAAGCGATACCCTGACAAAGTGAAACCGTCTGAGATGACAAATAAGATTGGGCGGTTGCCTGAGGGCGGTTTTAGGAAAGTATTCAAAACGAATCGTGGTAGAAAAATCGGGGTTCATCCAGTGGTTGAGATAGTTGGTGGCCGTTCCCCTGCGGGTTGGTATCTGATTAAGTAAATACCCGAAAACCTACCCGTTTCTACCCGGGATCGTGGGCGGTTCATTCTGAATAATTCCATGCGTTGGCTGATCGATGTGATCGGCCCATCTGATTCTCGCATGGAGTTGAAACGATGATTGCAATGAAAGAGCCTCGGGATTTATTGCCCCTGAGGCGAATGGCTGCCCGGCTGGGTGTGCCCTCTAAGTGGCTGAAAGAGCAAGCCGAAAGCGGAAAGGTTCCCGGCCTGAAAGCTGGTGATCGATGGCTGTTCGTTCCCGATGTGGCTGCGGTGCGGGCGTTGGCCGAGTCGTCGGTGGATGTGGCCTTAGAGCTGATGTCTTTAAGGCCCGAGGCCAAGTCTACGATCTATGTTCGTGGTTCGATGTCTCATCCGTTCGTGCAATGGATGAAGGACAAGGGATTCGATGTCGTTAATGCTGGTGATCATGGTGCTGATGATCCAAGTAAAGCGGATTCAATTGAATTAGATGATGCGGCTGAGGAAGGGGGGGAATCATGATTGATTGTGATCTGAAGCCTTTTTCAAATTGGCTTAGTGACTGCGGTGAGAATCCTGGATTGAATTGCCAAAGTTGGATTGATATTCGATCCAAATTGACGATTGGTGATCCAGTCTATTTGAATGGCCATGATTGGTTGATAGTTCGCTTGAATCAATGCCGTGGCAAATATCGTCTGTGCTGGCGTGAGGTTGATTTTGGTGAAATTCTTGGGCGGCGAATCACTGCTATCTGTGCAGTTCGTGATCCTCATTACAGATTGGATCGTGAAATCAAGTGGCGGCGGGCTGGCTGCGTGGCCGTCGATACTGGCCGAGTGTTGATTGGTGATGTGCGCTCATTCCCCAATGATGTCCTGGATCACGATTATCTCAATGGCCATCTGTTGAATCATATCACCGATGATGCTGTGATCCTTCACACTGGATTCGGTGATGGGATGTATGACGTTTGGAAATCGGTGGCCGATGGAAAGGTGATCGGCGTTGCCATGCGATTCATCGAGGAAGGGGGTGAGTGATGAGTTGGGCGGAAAAATGTATCGTTGCGATCGATCCAACAAGCACAGATCAAGAGCTGGTTGGCGTAGTCCGGCTGCTGTCGGATTCAATGGATGAGATGGAGGCCCGAGGCCAAGAGTATGAGCCCCCCACCCTAGTCGTGAACGGGTTCAACGATGATCCCCGGGAGCTGTGGCATATTCCCAAAGCGATTGAGTTAATCAAGCGTGCATTTGCTGCGGGTTTTGTTGCTGTGCTTGAGCCCTCGGTGTTGTTTGGGCCAAGAGCGAACCGTGGAGCGTTTGGCCTCGGTGCGTTCGAAGTCTGGCTATTTGCTAAAGGGTTGATTGATGTTGATCGTGGCATGTGTGAGATAGATTCGGGCGTGATGCTGGATTTTGTCGCTGAGGTGATGACAGCCGAAGTGCAGAGAGTTGGACGGATGATTGAATCGATGCGGATGGGAGGTGGCGAATAATGACACCCCATGAGATTGATCAATTGGCCGATGCGATCGTGGAGCTGCTTTCTGATCTTGATTCTTGTTCCGGTGCTGATGTGCTGTATGTGCGTGCTGCGGATA
>DAIRSD010000299.1:0-5933 GCA_036804625.1 Aureliella sp.
GCAAAGCGGCTCGATCCAATCGTTCAGGTCATCAACTGCGATCATCAGTATGTTGGGACGCTTTGACTGGAGACCTTGGTCACCGAGAGGTTCGGCTTTCTGACTCGGCGCGGCGAGCGTACCGGTTTGCGCTAGGGATTGAATTGGACTGAATCCCATTGCAAAAAGTGCTACCACGAAAAATCGACACCACTCGTTGTTAATCATCGATACCCCCACAAATTCTGACACTTCTCGCCCTTCGCACGTATGTGGTGGCAAATGATAGTGGGAATCAGACGGTCTTGCCCAGCCGGTCGTTTGGTATTACGCTACAAAACGCCATCAACAACCTAGGTATTTTACAAGGATTATCCAAGGCCCCCAGCAACGCGGGGGGCCTTGGATAATCCTTGTAAAATACCGCGTAAGCCGTTCCCATCTTTTGTTTGCAAGGTAGATGAAAGTAATGCATTTGCCGTGTCGTTAAGCTCTACCCTGACAAATCAAGCCTGCTCCCAGGGCGATCAAGCCGAATCCAACCGCATGCCGCCAGCCTAAGGGCTCTTGAAGAACCCAATACGAGAAGCCAGCAAACACGACTAGCGTAATGACTTCCTGAATCGTCTTAAGTTCCGCCGCCGAGTAAGACGAATGTCCCCAGCGATTGGCTGGCACCGCAAAGCAGTATTCAACCAGTGCGATACCCCAGCTCGCTAAAATGACCAACAAGAGTGGTGCCGACTTGTATTTCAAGTGACCATACCACGCCACTGTCATGAAGAGATTAGAAATAGACAGCAGCAAGATCGGCAACAGGTAGGCTTTCATAAGAAAACAGGATTAAAGTGAATACTATACGATAGACTGTTGCAGTTGCAAGTTTATGAGAATTGAGCGTCGTGCAGCGGTCAATCGCTTGATATTGGCCGATACACATTACTTGACACGTAACCGTTTCGGGCTAGCACCTTGCTGATTCCGAGGGGCGCAAGCTCGCTTGCAATTCGACGTTGAATCGTACGAGTGTACTCTAAAAGACTTTGTTGTGGCACTTACGATGCTACTGTTGTCTAGGCAATTTTAATGAAGGGTCTAGCTTTCTTGCCTTGGAGAACTCTGCTTTCGCTTCTTGCTTTTCGCCCTTAGCATCCGAATAGATTGCTTTAGTCCAGTGTAATTGAGATGGGTTCGGAGTACCTAATTCAGCCAAACCTATATCTTCTTCTGCCCCAACCAGATCGCCATTCTGACTTCGGCATCTTGCCCTGAGCAAATACGCTTGGGCCAACAAATCCGGGTTCAGGCCACCAGTCGTAATCGCAATATCTATTGAGTTCAATGCCTCTACAATACTACCGTGCGACTCTGACTCAACAGCTTTGTCATAGGCCATTTGAGCTGTCTGCAGCAATTCTGAGGTCGACTCACTTCGACAACCTGCATGGAAGGCAACCGCGATTATGCTGCAAGAAAAATGAAGACAAACTTTACACCGCATGTTCATAAAAACGCTCAAATGTAAAACGGAAGCACAGTTTGGCTTCCAGGCAACGACGCGTTCACTTTTGTGAATTGAAGGGTTACTCGGGCGCTACTACTTCACTTCCATTACGGCTTCCAAGTGCTCTCCAAGTAACAAGACTGACATTGTTACTAACAAATCTTACAGAGCCATCTCCCATCCCAACATTAACACCGCCAGCATGAGAGCTACGTGCAGTGACAATTGCATGTTCGCCAGGGGCATCAGGAATTGCACTCCTAGTCCCGCAGTCGATGCTTCGCCAATTTGGTGGCGCGACATGATTATACAGTGTACTGGAATAGAATCCAAATGGCCAACCATTGCTGAAGTCTGAACCATCTAGCCAGCGACCTGCTGAATTGAAATTAAATCCACCGTTGAGATTAGGAGCAGTTGCTCCACATTCGGCCATTAAAACGTCTGCATCAACCAACCCTTGAGGGCGGCTAGGAAGGTTTGTTATGTCTGCCAATCAGGGTAGAGTGCTGGCAAAGTTGTTGCCTGACCCCTTGGTTCGTTCCGAGAAAAAAGCTGTGTTTGAAAGGCCGTCGCTAATCGCAGCAACTGTCGTTCCATTACCAATAGTAAACGCTCCATTTCCCTGACATGAAAAACCGGCAGGAGACACGGCACTGTAATTATCATTCGCGTCGGATCCTAATGCCCCACCAAATGGAGTAGAACCTCCAAAGTTGCAGCGGTAGTTATTCTCAGAGATAATCCGACCTGTATTAGGACACGAAGGACAAATGAAAATCGAGGCTGCATTTGCATATGCTTGGTAATTTGCGTTCACCGGGACGCCTCCAGATGTCATTCTGACCGAAGTTGGTTTTGTGAAATCAATAAGATTGTAGATATTCCCCTGTTCCATATATGGCAAGATAAATGTATGCACGGATCGAAACCCTGTCTTAGCATTAGCTGGAAGGGTAGTCGGATAGCTCGTGTAATTCTTCTGTACCATAGTTCCCACAACATAGTCGGGAGAAAGTCGCCCAGGCGGAAAAGTCTTGTAGGTCGATTCGTAATTCAGGCATGCGAGCCCCAACTGCTTAACGTTATTGCTGCAACTCATTCTTCTTGCCGCTTCGCGGGCGGCTTGAACGGCAGGCAGTAGTAGTCCAACTAAAATTCCGATGATGGCGATCACTACCAATAGTTCAACTAAAGTGAATCCCGAGTTGCGTCGATCGTGACTGGCCTGCCAGCCTTTACTTGCTGTCGTCATAGTAGCCTCGATTCTTCCAAAAGCAGAAATGAACGAAATAACGGTGTTCGAATGATCATTAGCTTAACGTTCTCTGCTAGCTTCGCAACCATTTTTGGTAGCCTCATCGGGAATTAACACAAGGAGCCCATGGAGGGGTCGGAATCAACCCTAGAGTTTCGCTTATGAGCGACCAACGACCCGGATAGGCAACGCTGTGACGCACGTTGTAGTGGATTTCGCCAGAGATCCTCCAACTTTCAGTGCGTACGGGAACTCTGGCGAGTCCCGCTACGTCCAAAAAGTTATCAATTCCCAGGCTTATTACGCTTCTTTGCGTTGCACGGTAGGGTTCGTGTCATCGCCCCGTAAATTCGGATGTCTTTATAAAGTTATTCCCACTCAACCAGCTTTAGGGCACCTGTTAGAAAATGAGATCAAACCACCAGCAGCGGCGCTGGCTGCTGATCAAGGCAGAAAAGGTCAAATAGGATTTTCCCTGCCAGATGATGCGGTTGAGAATGCCGCTTCGCGTCGAACTTTCGCGAGCGAGAGCTTCGTACCGCATCTCGATGCCGTGCTTCCGCATAGCCCTTATTGCCGCGATGTCCGTCGACTGTTTCATCGCCGCGGAGGCTAATTCTTGCGTTGGGAGCATTTCGATCGCGAATAAAGCCAATACGAACTTTCGACAATCGCGATGTATTCGAGCGGCGACGCGAGAGGACGGGATGGTAAGTGGAAGGATTGCATCGATTGACCAGCCAAATCAGTCGAACAAGATTGGTCACTGTCCGATTTCCCACAACCCAAACGGCTGCCATCATCAGCCATGCGACTCGGCTAGCTGTTGCCTCTTGGGTAAACCGGCTTTGAAGTTCCGTCAATGACGGGGCGAATTCTTTAGGTATACGAAACGAAGCGGCTCCCAAGCTTGCTGACTTAAGTAGATGCTGACTTAAGTAGATGCAGCCGAAGAAGGTTTAGGAACAAGGTAATTGCCAAGATTACAGTAATTGAACTCATTACAGAATTTTCTAAATTGTTTTCGAAGCTCCCCTTGGCACCCAATGTTCGTTATGTAATATTGTTGATACTCAGTCTCAATATTCAATCGTGGGACTATGGTTCGTCGCTCTGCTGAAAGGGGCGGCGGAAAGATGTTTCTAGTCAGCCAGCCAAGCGCAGATAACTGCCTCTAGCCAGCCAGCCAAGAAACGACGCTTTTGTTGTCGTTTATTTGTCTTTAGAGTTGGTGGCTTGCATGTGTAGGTATCTTGATTTTCTGGCAAATTTTCGCCGTCTATTGGACTGCGGCCAATCTGATCTAGCGATTGAACTGGCCGAGTCGATGGTCAATCAGTGCCCTGACTTAGTTGTTTATCGAGAGCATTGGGCGCAGGCGCTTTGGGATCAGGAGCGTTACGGGGAAGTCAGGCGAGTTTTACAACAGGCTCAATCTTTGGGTCTGTTATCACCGTACGCTCTTTTGGTGTTAGTCCACAGCTCAGCCGCTCTTGGTCACCGAAAAGTCGCTCTTGAACAAATGCGTGACTTCTTGTCCAGCGAACAGTCAAGTCGCAAGGACCTGGCGACTATTGCTCGAAGTTTTGGCGAACTATCGGAGTATCGCTTGGCTTTGGAAGTATGCTTCCATTTAGCTAAGGCTTACCCCAATGCCGCAAGCGCATGGTATGGAATAGGCTTTTATCAAGATAAGTTAGGGCTGCCAGCAGAGGCCACGAATGATGCCTTCCGAAAGGCGATCTTACTTTCAGACTGCCTTTGCACGCGGCTCAGGTACGCCAAGAATCTCTCAGAGCTGGGACGTTCTGCAGAAGCCTACACAATTGTCCGACACATTGATTTTTGCAGTTGCTGCAAAGGTTGGCAGCGCGAGGTTATTTACGAAATAGCGCATTCGGTCGGGGATAGAGAAATGCTCTGCCTGCTCGCATCGCTAGATAAATCTAGATTGGTTGAATAAACCAAACATTAACGAGGAGAATTGAGATGAAGATTTTTCGAAATGCTGCGATTCTGATCGCTTTAATTTGCTCTATGAACAGCCAGGTTCTGGCCCACTTTCCATTTCTCGCGACCAACGATCAAGGTGAAGTCGTGTTGTTCTTCGGGGAAAATCTGGCCAATCGAACTTATAAGATCCCGCCTGCCGTTGAAAAGGCCGAAGTGCGGAGAATTGATCGAGATGGCCAGGGCACACCGATGGAAACAAAGGCCGTGGAAACTGAATCTTTCAAAGGCATGACCACCGGAGCTTCGCTTAAGCCGGGCGAAGCCGCAGTGACTCGGATTCGCTACGGAGTATACCATGGCACACTGCTGGACTACTACTGTGTTCATCTGCCTTCTCTAGGGCCAGTCGGAGATCAGCCCAAGCCTAGCAAGTTCGATATACCGCTGAACGCGCAAGTTCTCTCCACGGAACAAGGCATCGAAGTTTTAGTTACTTGGCAGGGGCAGCCCGTCAAGTCAGCCAAAGTCTCACTAAGCTGCAGCGAAGGCCACACGGAGGCTGAAGAAAAAACGGATAGTGAGGGTAAAGTTCGCTTCACCAGCACGCAGATTGAACCGGGCATGAACGCACTGTTGATCGGTCATCAAGTCAAGGAATCCGGCGACTGGAAGGAGCAGAAGTATGAAACTGCTTCGCATTACTTGACAATCACTTTTCCACAAAAGGCCCCGTAGCTCATTTTTTCGACATTTGACACAAACCGTAGTGGGATTCGCCAGAATTCCTTGTAGTTCCAACCGCACATTACGAAAAGAGGGGAATTCTGTCGAATTCCACTACACCATGAAAGTACTGACGATGTTTAGAGATTCTTGCTACCTAATTTCTATCTCCCAATCAGGTCGCATTGCCCTGTGCGGCTTCGTAGTCTGCATTTTTGGATTGGCTGTTTCGTCCAGCATCGAAGCTGCCGAGTCTTCCAACCCGCAGAATCACCAACTGCTCAAGCCGCTCCCAGAATCGCTAACCAGTGTTGGGGCGATGACCCAGGGTGAATATCTCTACGTCTTCAGTGGCCACAACGGCGAAATGCACTCTTTCAGTCGTGATTCGCTGAACCAAAAATTCCGCCGAATTCAATTCGACAATCCCGAAGCTCAATGGGAAGAGTTGTCGATGGACTCGCCGGCGCAGAGCGTTTCGCTGGTCAGAGATGGACGGTTGATTTATCGAAATGC
>DAIRSD010000300.1:0-5925 GCA_036804625.1 Aureliella sp.
AAGCTGTTGATGGTGCCGCCATGCTTGTCACCAACCAGCGCAACGTCAGGTATTTGACGGGTTTTACAGGCGACGATAGTTATCTGCTGGTCACTGCCGACAGCGAACTACTGCTTAGCGACCCTCGATTCCAACAGCAGCTTACCGAAGAATGCCCCGGATTGGAGACCTGGATTCGATCGCCCGGCGAGCAGCTTTGGGAAGTCACCTGCCAGCAATTGAGCAAACGCCGGGTGACGCATCTTGTGGTAGAAAGCAGCACGATGCCCGTCGACTTGTTTGATCGCTTGGTCGCAGCTTCCGGAGTAGGTCAAATTCATAAAGGAACGGTACAGGTTGAAACGCTTAGGGAAATCAAAGACTCAGAAGAAATTCAGTGTATTCAGCGTGCCGTCGATCTTGCGCAACGAGCCTTGAAGGCCATTGTGCCGCAATTGACCAGCTCAATGACAGAGATGCAATTGGCCAACGAGATCGGCCGATTGATTCGGCACCTGGGCGGAAGCGGCTGTAGTTTCCCGCCAATCGTTGCAGTTGGGCCTAGAGCCGCGTTGCCTCACGCCGCACCAGGCTCTACAACGATCGGCAGTAGTAGTTTCGTCTTGATCGACTGGGGGGCCACTCTGGACGGTTATCGCAGCGACTTGACTCGTGTACTGATGACAAGTAAAATCCCGGCCAAATTCCGGCAGGTTTACCAAAGCGTCTTGGAGGCTCAGCGGGCTGCCATCGCCATGATTCGACCGGGAGTCACCACGGGCGAAGTGGACTTTGCGGCCAGGCAAGTGATGGAATCTGCTGGGCTGGCAGATCACTTCAATCACGGTACCGGCCACGGCATCGGATTGGATGTTCACGAAGCACCGCGACTGGCTAAGGGCCAACAACAAGTGCTGCAGGCCGGTATGGTCGTGACGGTTGAGCCTGGGGCTTACTTCCCACATTGGGGCGGCGTACGCATCGAAGATGATGTGCTGGTCACGCAGACGGGCCATCAGGTGTTAAGCAGCCTACCGGTTGACTTGGAATCCAATGTCATAGTACTAGAGGAATGGAAATGACCAAAAAAGCGGGTGGAATTGCAACCGGCAACGATGTGTTTTGCGTTGACAAACTGCGCGAGCTGATGGAACTAATGAAAGAGTATGATCTTTCGGAACTGGAACTCATGCAGGACGATCGAGAGATTCGACTTGCACGAGGCGGCCGTGCGGTAGCGGCTGCGCCCAGTGTTGTTGCCGCGTCTGCACCGATCGGCCCGTCAGTTGCTGCAGTCGCACCGGCCGCGTCTGCCGCAGATGGACCTCACATCAAGGTGATTCATTCGCCGATGGTGGGCACCTTCTACGATAAGCCTAAGCCAGGGGCTGATGCTTTTGTGAAGGTCGGATCCAAGGTCACCGCCGATACTGTAGTATGCATCGTCGAAGCGATGAAGGTGTTTAATGAGATCCCTGCTGAGATAAGCGGTACCATCGTGGAAGTATTGGTCAAACACGAGGAAGCGGTCGACTTCAATCGTCCCTTATTCAAGGTCGACACCCGAGGTTAAGAGTCGCCAACGCAGTGGAAATCGCCAGAGTTCCCCAAACCAAGTCATCGTCGTAGTTGCCTGTCTGGGCCAGCGGATTATTGAATTAGGCTAGAAGCAGGAAAACAAGCAAGGCGAAATGTACAACCGAATTCTGATTGCAAATCGTGGTGAAATCGCTCTACGCGTCATTCGAGCCTGTCGCGAAATGGGCATCGAGACTGTCGCTGTGTTTAGCGAGGCGGATCGCGACTCAGCGCATGTCCGTCACGCCGATCAAGCTTTCTGCATCGGTCCTCCGAGATCCAAAGATAGTTACCTACAGATCGAACGCATTATAAGCGCCGCCGAGGTCAGTGGTGCTGAAGCGATTCACCCAGGCTACGGCTTTTTGTCCGAAAACGCTCACTTCAACGAGGTGTGTCGCAGCAGCGGATTTGATTTTATCGGGCCATCTCCCGAGGCCATGGAGCGTCTAGGTGACAAGAATTCAGCTCGCGCCATGGCTATCTCGGCCAAAGTGCAGGTAGTAAACGGTAGAGAAGGTCTGTTATAAGAAGAATTTCATGCGGTTCAAACGGCCCGTGAAATCGGATTTCCGGTGCTTATCAAAGCCACGGCGGGAGGCGGTGGCAAAGGCATGCGGATAGCAGAAAACGAAGCCGCACTTCGCACCGCCTTTCATCAGGCTCAGGCCGAGGCGCAGGCGGCATTTGGCAACGCAGGGGTCTATCTTGAAAAACTGGTGCTGCAGCCGCGACATGTCGAAGTTCAAATCATCGCAGACCGCTACGGCAAAGTCTGTCACCTATTCGAACGCGACTGTTCGGTACAGCGGCGCCATCAAAAGCTGATCGAAGAAAGCCCTTCGCCGCTTCTTTCCTCGAAGACTCGCGCTGCCATTTGCGAAGCGGCAGTTCGGCTGGTCACGGCAGCCCGCTACGAAAACGCAGGTACCGTGGAATTTATCGTCGACAAGGATGGCAACTTCTATTTCATCGAAGTCAATGCGAGAATTCAGGTGGAACACCCAGTGACCGAGCAGGTTACCGGCATCGATCTGATTCAAACTCAGATTCATGTTGCCGCTGGCGATTCACTGCCGTTCTCTCAAGACCAGGTCCAACTGAAGGGCGCATCCATTGAGTGCCGCGTTAACGCCGAAGATCCCACTCGTGGTTTCCAACCATGCCCAGGGTTAATTAAGCGACTATTCGTTCCGGGCGGACTAGGTGTACGATTCGACTCGCATGTTCAAGCCGGCTATGTGGTGCCGCCTTACTACGACTCGATGATCGGGAAATTGATCGTCCACAAGCCAACGCGCGACCAGGCGATTGCCTGCATGTTGCGAGCCCTTACCGAACTGGACATAGATGGCATTTCCACAACGGCTCAGTTCCAAAAGCGAGTCCTACAGCATCCGGATTTTAAAGCCGGAACAATCGATACCAAGTGGGTCGAACGCGAACTATTGCCCAGTTGATTCTGGTTGATAAGTCGACTTGTAACGGGAGAGGATTTTGAAAATGCCAATAGCTCCACTTCTACCTAGTTCGCCGGGCAAGTTGCCGTTGGCCAATTACAAGTCGCTAAGCAATGAACAGTTGTCCGAGCGCATTGAAGCGGCTCGTAAGCAGCTTGGCGAGCGTCTTCTCATCTTGGGGCATCACTATCAGCAAGACGAAGTGATACGCCATGCGGACCTGCGGGGTGACAGCTATCAGCTTAGCCAACTGGCGGCATCCAGCAGCCAGTGTCGAACGATTGTGTTCTGTGGCGTTCATTTCATGGCCGAGACCGCCGACATACTTGCAAATCGACCTGAAAAGCTAGCCGAGCGAAACGGATTGAAAGTAAAGGTGATCCTGCCCGACATGGCGGCGGGCTGCTCGATGGCCGATATGGCCGCCATCAGGCAGGTGGAGGATGCTTGGCAACAACTCGGCGAAGTTGTCGATACACGCCGCATGATCCCCGTCACCTACATCAACTCAGCCGCTAGTCTCAAGGCGTTCTGCGGAAAACACGGCGGCATCGTCTGCACCAGCAGCAATGCGGCGGCAGTTATTCAGTGGGCTTTCCAGCGCGGCGACCGCGTATTCTTTTTTCCCGATCAACACCTGGGACGCAATACCGCGCTGAAGATGGGAATTTCTAACGCTCAGATGCCCGTCTGGGACCCCTACAGCGAGGACTTGGGTGGCAACAGTGAGCAGCAAATATTGGACAGTCACGTGGTGTTGTGGAAGGGCCATTGCAGCGTCCATCAGATGTTCCGGCCAGAGCATGTCCATCAGTTCCGACAGCGTATTCCTGGTATCAAAATTCTGGTACACCCTGAGTGTCCCCAGGAGGTTAACGATTTAGCCGATGTCTCCGGGTCGACCAGCGCCATACTCAAGACCGTGCAACAGGCACCCCCCGGGACCAAATGGGCCATTGGAACCGAACTGCATTTGGTCAATCGAATCAAACAACAACACCCCGACCAAGAGATCCACTTCCTGTCGCCGGTTGTGTGCATGTGCGCCACCATGTATCGAATTGACTTAGCCCATTTAGCCTGGAGCGTCGAAAACCTACTGGAAGGCGAAGTAGTCAACTCTATCGAAGTTGACTCCGAGACCGCAGCCAACTCGCTGATCGCATTGGAAAGGATGTTGGAAGTTAAATAGGGTGACGTCAAGCGGTTTGTGCAAGGTGCGATTCTGGCTTGGGCGGAGTTTCCGCACAAGGAAGCGTATGGACATCGGACAAGTCAAACCGTGAAACGCACCATCTGTAGTTTGACGTTTCACCGCCACGATACTAGGCGACCGCAGGCCCACCACCAGCGCTTGCCGTGAAAGTCCGAACTGATAGAAACTAAAACGCAGAGCCGCTGAGAACGCAGAGGCTTCTTTCGATCAGAAAATGAATCCGCAACATGCATGATAAGAATGACAGATGGATTGCCATATTATCAGCCATCGCGCGGAGATCTTGATTAAATTCGAGTTGCTATCTAGCATTGAATTGGTTTTTGCTTCGATTAAATAAGGGTTAAAATGACGGATGAGTACCAGTTTGCATTTGACGTTGAATGAGTACAGCTAGTGGTGGCCTGCGGTGCGTTTGACGCGATCGGACGCAACGTAGAGTTGTTTCGGGGAGAGATCCTCGAAATGAATCCCGCTGGCCCAGTCCAATGCGGTCTTGAATGTCGCAGATCTATTCGCGGTAGCTCACTAGCTCGTGCAGTCAACTCTTAGCACAGATGGCAAAGCCGGGGTACTGATGAAGATTGTACAGATCAAAATCTTGCTTGTTTCAGATAGCCCGTTTTCGAATTCATGAGTAGAATGTTTTCAATTTGTGGTAGCGACCAGCGACAAGTGTTGATTAAAAGTTTCGATCTAACAAAGGACATTCATCGTACAAACTGAAAGCAACACGAACAGAAAGGTCGTGGTGCCCATTTTGGGTATGCACCACAGCGGTACGGCGCTGATGGCACAATTGCTTGCGGAGGTAGGGGTTTGTTTTGATGCTGCAAGTCCAACCGGCGTTCAGCTCGTAGGACAGCAAGCGACGGCTACCAGCGTGATGAACCCCGGAGAGTATTTTCGTGGGATCAATACTCAACTACTTCACTTGGCCGGATGTGAATCGACCGGATTTGACGCTCCTCATAAGCTTCTTTCTGCCGCTAGGCAATGTGTGAAGATCGTCGTTGATGATTTTCGTCACCGAGAATTGGCGGACGTGGTCCGCGCTCTATCGGAACGCGGTTGTTGG
This sequence comes from Aureliella sp., assembly GCA_036804625.1. Classification (GTDB taxonomy): domain Bacteria; phylum Planctomycetota; class Planctomycetia; order Pirellulales; family Pirellulaceae; genus Aureliella. The sequence goes on from DAIRSD010000300.1 coordinate 5,312, forward strand.
GGTTGGGAAGATCCCAGGACTGTTTTGACATTGGATTTCTGGCAAAGAGTTTTCAGCGAATTAAAAGACATTCAATTGCGTCCTGTCATCGTCGTCCGCCAGCCCGCTGACGTCGTGAGCGAAATGGTAGATCGGGCAAGAATCGCTGGCGAGCGACAGTTATCCGCCCAGCAACTTCATCGCTCGGCCACTGATCTTTGGCTAACCTACAATCGATGGTTGTGGAAATTTTGCTTACGCAATCGATGGATCGTCGTGACCTATCAAGCGATTGCCCAACCAAACTCGGTTGCCGACGAGTTGACTCGGGTCGTCACCGAAATTGGATTAGATCCAGCTCGCGTGGCCAGAGCACTGCCTCGACTTGCGCCGATTGTCACAAGCGCTGCACCATCACCGTCCTCAGGCCATGGTGCAGTGTCAAGAGAGGCAAGCGAGTTGTACTGCCAGTTCCAGCGTTTGGCCGTAGATTCGCGTAAGCACTTGACCGAATCGGCCATGGATCGCGACGAATCGACACTGCTACAAAAAGCGCCCGGACTGAAGGACGCAGGACGCATCGCTGCCGCCGTTGAATTGCTGTAGCAATCGATAAAGCTACGACCTCAGTACCG
>DAIRSD010000301.1:0-5612 GCA_036804625.1 Aureliella sp.
TTTTGAGTCAGAGAAGTGGGGACAATGCTTCCAGCTTGTCCAAGGAACTTATCAATTTTTTTGCAACCTAGAAGGTCGCAACCACTTTTTGCAACCTGGAAGGTCGCAACCACTGCTTTCCAACCACTTTTTTGCATCCACGTTGTCCACTTCGTTGCCTACAAGTTAAGTCCCAAAGACTTCTCGTACTCACTCTGCAAATTATTCGTTTGCTGAGAAATCTTATCCCACCGCTCAGACGCCTCCGCCAATGCAGCACCCACGCTTAGCTTCCCTGAAAGCATCTCGATCAGGCACTCGGCAAGTGCTTGTCGGTAAGCATAGGTGCCTGGCATTCTGGGTTCATTAACTGGCAATCCCTCTTCAAGCTGCCGCATTCCGCTTTCAATCAAACGATCTGCCAGGTCCGGTCCTCGGCTAGGCAAGTGGACGATCCCTGGAATCACGGTACGCATCACGTCCAGCGCTCGAGGGCTAATTAGCCACTGAAGGAAACGGGTCGACTGCATAGTCTGCTGGCACCGGCTGGCAAGCGATGCCACCATGCCAGAGCCGCTATTGTAAGAAATCGAAGTGATTGGGACTAAGGTAGCCGAATCAAGCTGCCGGTTGGACCATTGCAGTTGAGTTGGGGATACCAGAGCATACGCAGGCTGCTGAGTTTCGTTAATCCATTGCCAAGCCGTTGTATGGGAGCCCACCAAAGCAGACAGGCCCTCTGGCTGAGCTGCCAGTGCTCTTAAAAATTCTGCAGCAAAAACAAACTCATCAGCCCTAAGACGAGCCTTCGTCGATCGAAGATCCAGCAGAACGCCATACTTTGGATTGACAGAAGACGTACCCACAGCAATTGCCAGAAAGCGATCGACCAGTGCGTCTGCATCGACCAGAGACCTTTCCACTGCGGTGGGCTGCTCAGAAGGTGAAGGCAACCGTTGTTTCAATTCAGCCCAAGTCCATTGGGTAGTAGCCACCTGCGGGTCAGCAGATGAAACGGTATTCACCGCTTTACTGGAAAGTACTTGAATTGAAGAAAAGCCCAATGGCAGACCATATTGAACGCCTCCATAGCCCGCCGCCGACAACATCGGCTGTGTAACCGCTGGCAGCATTGCAGGTTCCATGTCCAAGTCGCCTTCGATCGAATTGCGACTGATACCTGATTCTGCATTTGTGGAAAGGCTATTAGGCAGAGGAACGATCCACTTACGATAAGCCAATTCGCCGATCAGTCTTGACGGGAATACAAGTACATCGGCCGGGGAATCTTGAGACTCAAAAAAGGGTGTGGGCGACAGGGATTGAAATTCGACTGGCTGCTCGGAAAACGACTGCCAATGGCGTTGCAAGGCATCGGCGTTATCGATCGGACCGATCACCCATACCCGCAACGGAATCTGCGTGACCTTCGCTCGACCGGCCGAAGCATCCGAAATCAGGTCTCCGGTCGCATTGTTGCTATCGACGCTTGCACTACCGGGACATCCAGCCAAAGCCGACACGCTTAGACTCAATGGTGCCGCCACCAGCGATGCAAATCGCTGGTTAAACCGACGTCGATTGTTCGAATTCGATTTCTGCATAGCACATCACTACTGAAAACATGGAGCCTATGGAAAACTGCCAATGCGAAAGTTGGGCTGCCCTTATTACACTTAGCAAAAGTGTTCTAAAACTTGATAGCTATCGCGAATTCCGGATAAATTAACACTAAGGCCGTCAGGTTTGGAATCTGTTGATTAATTCGACAAACACTCGCTGGTACGTCGCGCTGGTATTGTTTCAAACGCCGTTTGCCTAATGATCAAGATCTACTCTGTGGCTCGGCTAGCAGCCAATCTTCTATGTTGATCTGCAGAATCATCGTGGCTCGTAGCAGCGCGGTTCTTTGCGGCAACATGACCTGTAGCCACCGCCTGCGAGCGGCGGCGGATAGCGCTCGAATGCTGATATTCGCTTTTGATTGGGCTTCGACGTTATCTCTCAATCGAGTGAAAGTAGCTGGGATAATGTTGGGCTCCGGCCCCACGTGTATAAAAGTCTCGACTCCCATGACCAGTGCCTCGTACATGGCGTCCCACAACTTCTGTGGATGGTCGATCCATTTGTGCATCAACTCACGTGCATTCAATTTTTCGTAACTGACCTTGCCCGTGACAAGCGACAAAATGGGCGGCTTGGGCTTTTCGTATTTGATCGGCGACTTCTGTATCATCATGGCACAGCGATTACCCAAATGACGCTGCCACACAATCGGTGTATGTAGCGGCGGCCACGCACCTTCATTCATGCGCAGGAAGGGTTGTCGTGGAAACTTTTCCCTCTAGATCCTTTTAAATTGATCTATGGTATCGCCTTGCCCCATCAGAAGTAGTGAATTGGGCGCGAGATAGGTCGAGATACTGATCGTGCCGTTGTTCTCGGCGCTGATCTCTTGGCACAACTGTTCGACCACGTCAGTTGCCAATTTTGCGTCTCTAGAGAACAGCACCGCCAGTTTCACTCCATCGGCAAGAGCGATGCAGTCGTCTGACATGATGATTGGAACTGACAACGCATCTTTCAAAGTCATCAGGCCGCTGGAGATGATAGCCCCCACCTCCCCCAAGCTGAACCCCAGACTGACCTTGGCTTGAGTGAAGTCAATGTCAAAGAACTCTCGCAACAACTCCAAATGTGCCAGTTCCATGGCCAAGATGATGGCTACCGCCTCAGCGTAGGACTCCAGAGTAGTCTCTTCATTGCGGCGAACGCGATCGACCAAATCGACCTGCCGATGCAGATTGTCGCAGCAGACCTGCTGCGCTTCCAATAGATAGCGATGCACGATCGCACCATAACGAGGATGCTGAAGCAATTCACTGCTGCGTCCCAAGTTGGTTTGATTGTAGCCGCGAAAGGTTATCGCAGCATGCGGCAATCGATGTTTAAGCTCCTGCGCGTCGACGGGACGATCCATGTTCACTTCCTGCTATCGGGGAGGTCTCGACGGCTGCCCGAAATTCAAGCAGCCATCCCAAATTAACCCTATCCATCCTTCTGGTCGCCGCATAATGTAACGCAATTCCCCCTGGTTTGGCTAGTGCGTTCATTAAAACTTAACCAGATACGATCGCTCGATCGCGGTCAGCGGCTCGCAATTGGCCATTTGCAGGTTCAACACAGCTTCGGTAGCGTCCGAGGCGTCGCCACCGTCATCCGTCCGCTGGCGAATTCGTTGCAACAATACTTCAGCTTCTGCCGAAAATTCCAGTATTTGAAAAGGCACCGACATCCTTTCCGCCAACTGGCGAAACTGATCACGCTGCGACCATTTGAGAAAAGTTGCATCGATGATCACGGGAAATCCTGCCGACAAGATCTGACCAGCCAATTGCTCCAATCGATGATACGTTTGAAGGGTTCCTTCCTGAGAATATATGGCTGACGACTGCTTTTGAGTGGGACGTCGAGTCTGAGGCAATCCAAACAGCCTTTTCCGCTCGATGTCCGAGCGAAGCCTAACCGCCCCCGTTCTCTGAGCCCAGTCTTGACTGCCGCTCGATTTGCCACTACCAGACATACCGTAGGTAATCGTTAGTGATAACGGTGCAGGCTTCAAATAGTCCGCAGCCATGTCTAAATAACAGGTGCATTGTTGCAATAGACTTTGACGGCCAGCGTCACCGTCCTCCAATTGTCGCATGCGAAGTTCGCAAACTTTGGCGCGGACCATCGCTCGGTAGACTTGATAGAAGGGCAGCAGCATTAAGCTCCCATAATCGCCCGTCGCTTCCAAGTAGGCGTTCAGAAAGGTCCATTTCAAGTCGCTACGACTATGTTCATCAAGATCCATCGCCAAGAAGGCGATTTCATTGATAACGTCCACCCAGTAAAAGTCCGGATTGAACTCGATACAATCAAAGGGCGTTAATCTGCACTGCCATCGCACGATGTTGCCCAAGTGCAGATCTCCATGGCACTGACGAATGTAGCCCGCCTGTCGTCGCTGTTCAAGAAAGTTACCCAACTGAAGGATTTGTTGGTCAGTCCAAAGCTGGATACATTCTAGTACGTGACTCAGCCCGACTTGCCTCGCAAGATTTTCCAATATTGGGAAATTTTCTCTGGCAGCCTGGGCAATATGAGCCTCGGTACCCCAATCTGCATCGGTTGTTTCTGCCCTGCGTGCTGCACTATGAAACGCGGCGACATCATGAGCCAATTGAGTAACCTCTGCTAAGTTTAGTTGCCCCTCTTCGACCAACCGCAAAGCGATTTGGGACTCGTCGAACTGTGTCATCTTCACCGCATAATCAACCGCAGTGCCATGACCACCCATTCGAATCAACCCATCGGCTATTGTAATGGGTACTACTTCGCAATAGAGCTTGGGAGCAAAATACTGATTGCGTACCAATTCTTCACGGCAGAAATGCTGCCTGTTTTCCAACGTGGAAAAGTCCACAAATCCTAAATTCACAGGCTTCTTCACTTTGTAGGCCCATTGCCCCGTCAGGAACACCCATGAAATATGCGTCTCGCGTAGTTCAATTGGCTGAACAGAGTGCAGGTAGCTATCTGGCCGCATCAGTCCTTCGACCAACTGTCGACTAGTGATTTCAGTTGTCTTCTTGGATGTGCATAAATTCATCTTGGCACCCCAACGATGCGTCGTTGATGACAATTGAGTTATCAGTCTCCCACAAGTCAATGATAGGCAATAGGCTGAGTGAGAATAGGCGAAAACGGCTTGTTGATCGCTCGATTGCCCGATACTGTACCTTTTGCCACACCACGATTTAGACTGTTTGTGTTTCTGAACTACAACTGTTTTGGAGACTCATGCGGTACACAATTTAAAGGAGAGCCAATGGAACACGCAATTGCTGTTTGCCTGGGCCGATTCCAGCCAGTACATCTAGGGCATGTTGCTCTTGTGCAGCGAGCTCTTGCGTCGGCACAGCGAGTGGTAGTCGCTATCGGTTCGTCTTGGCAGGCTAGGACCCCTCGCAATCCGTTCACGTGGCAGGAACGAGCCGATATGCTCCTTGCTTCGCTAGCGCCCGAGCAAGCCGCCCGTATCCACATGCTGCCGATTCGAGATTATTACGACACTCAGCGCTGGGCCAACGCATTGGTTGATGGGGTGATTCATTTCAGAATGCAGGCCCAGTCGCAGGGTCACCTTCTTTCCCATGCGTTGTCGGAGGCACCAGAAATTCTATTGCTTGGTCGCTTTGCAGACGACTCGGTGGCCCGTTACGACTGCTTTCGGAATTGGCTGATTCAGCCTGAGCCCAAATTCGGATCGATAAGTGGCCAACAGATCCGTGACAAGCTGTTTTCTGTCGGATCGACCAATGGTTTGGCTTCCCGTCAATCGTTATCGCTTCAAGAACTGTTGGCCGAAATCTCGGGTTGGGTTCCGCTTGCAACGATCCATTGGCTCGAGCGATTTGTGACAAGCCCCGAGTACCGGAGATTGTGTATCGAACATCAGGACCTGCACGATTACAAGCTGAGCTGGCAATCGGCACCCTATCCACCGGTATTTGTCACATGCGATGCCTTGGTAGAGTGCCAGAGTCGCGTAAAGTTGAATAAAACAAAATAGACAAACCAACAAGGCC
>DAIRSD010000301.1:5622-5886 GCA_036804625.1 Aureliella sp.
CAGCTAAAATCGACTCCCGGGCAGGGCCTGCTGGCGCTACCCGGTGGCTTCATCGACCAGCGAGAAACTTTGTTGCAGTCGGCGCTGCGCGAATTGCGAGAGGAGACCTCCATCGACTTGACCGATCAGGACCTTCTGAACCACTTGACTGACAGCTCGGTGTTTGATCACCCCGACCGAAGTCAGCGGGGCCGCATTATCACTCATGGTTATCATATTCAATTGGGCGATTGAACTCCTCCTAGGACTAAAGCTGCTGACGAC
>DAIRSD010000302.1:0-5860 GCA_036804625.1 Aureliella sp.
CAGCTCAACAGCTCAACAGCTCAACAGCTCAACAGCTCAACAGCTCAACAGCTCAGGCATTCGAATTGCTTAATCAGCGCGGTGGTCCTGGCATTAGACCTAACTCTGTGTACTCTGATGCTAGCAAGTTTTGGCTGCAGCGACCCGCTTAGGTCAACGCATCATCGGCAGTCTATGCGACTCGCTGAGAAGGTAGAAGCTGAGTCTTCTTTCAATATTGACAAGCCGTCTTTAATCCGCCAATCAAATGGCAATCTGTCATTGGACGCAGGTGTCGTTTTCGCCGACGAGTTGAGTTATCTGTGCGTTCCGCTGAGTCGAATAGGAGGTTTGGCTACCGCTGATATTCTAAGCATGGAGTCCTCCTGCGACTGCGTCCGCCCAAGTTTGGTTCGCTATCTCGACTCGACAGGTGAGGAGGTAGGAGGCCTACGCCTGGACTTTTTGCGCGAACAGGGAAATAAAATCATCTCTGGTACAAAACCTAACAATGCAACAATTCTATCGGTTGAATTGAAGTTGAATCTTCGAGACTCTGAGGAACGAACGCTTGATGTAAACTTCCTGCAAACACATCGAGCAGATCAGGAGGGTATCGATGAGAGTTCCCGATAAACTAACGCGATTCAATTTGAGCAATTTACAGGAGCATTGGTGCTCTAGTCAGAGTACTTAATCGTTTCCGGTTAGCCTTAATGGGGTGTTAGAAGTAGAGCCATTCAAGGTTGGCGGACCGTCCGCTGGCCGCTCGTTTTATGTGTCTTTAATGGAGGAACGCTGGGCGTTTTTTGGGTGCAATTGGTATGTTGAGTTTTTAAGTAATTGAACATTAACAAACGAAAGAAGATCGAAAATGAAAAATCTTAGAATGGCAGTTGTATTCTCTCTGTTTTGCGTGGTTTCAGGATTAGGAATTGGGGCTGCGATAGCATCTTCAAATAAAGTTTGTGACAACTTCTCGTTGGGAGGCTTCTGTGGTAGTTGCGCTGGAGTTGGGCCTTGCACTTATTGCAACGTTGCTTCGGTGCCTTTGCGAGTTTGCGTGGACTTTCCACTCCGTAACTGCACTTCTTCAGCTACATGTCAGGGTGTATGCTCAAATGATAATCTGATGGGCTGTAGTTGTCCCTCACCAGGTGGCTGTTGATCAGCCGTTTTCATAGCCTGATCTGGACGAGCGCCGCCGTCTATCGCGATTTTCGGCAGCGCTCCCCAGTTCTGGGAGGTTGCGTTTTCGTGCTAAGGTGCAGAAAGGTGAAATTCATGAGGTTCGCCAGTTACCCGGTAGGTCCAATGTTTGTACTTGCATTTCTTGGCTCGCTAAATCAATTCGCAGAGTCCGAAGCCGACGAACGATTGACAGACGCAGAATTGAGTGAAGTTTTGAATAGGCATGAGAGTGCTATCGCACTTGTTCATTCTGCCGACGTCACTGTTAATGTTCAATCCACCGAACGCGAGGGAGTCCAACAAACTCCTCCGGTGGCAATGTGGAAGTTGCGATGGTCTAAAGACGGTTCAAAGAGCAGAATTCGTTGTGAGAACTTGCACTCTTCGGCGGTAGATGAGCGAGGTGACTCGGTAAGGCGATTTGTGGATGTCTTAGAGGATGGCCATAAGATAAATATGTTACTAAATTGGGATCCGATAAAGCGTCCAGCTCTGCAGGCTCGCGATCAACGTTCAGTCCAAGCCTACACTTATCCGCCGAGCCCGCAACTTCCCGGGCTAGTCGTAAATTTACTTCAGCAGCATGCCTTGTTCGAAATCGGCGCGAATGCCTTCGATGCACGGAGATCTATTCGCCAATTGATCGCGCAGAGCCCAGGGAAGGGTGATGCAAGGGTAGTTGAGATCGAAGGACAAAAACTCATAGCCTTGAAGATTGATCATCCGGACACAAAATTCGGCAAGACCTTCAAGAACACGAGATTTGAGATTTATATTGATCCTGCGTTCAATCACTTAGTACGAAGGGTTGTTGTTTTAACACCGCCTAACGAAAAAATTGGAGCCAAGACTGGATTGAATGAAGATCGAGTTGTCCGCCGCTTCGAAGCTTTCGGTAATGGAGTCTTTTTCCCGACACTTGTGGAGGTCGACATGAAGAGTCACCAAAAGTCCCGTAGCAATGCTAAATATAGGCTTGAGGTGATGGACATAACTATCAATGATGACCTACCACCAGATGCGATGGATTTTCAGTTCCCAGAGAATTGTATTGTGGTTCACAACCCACCGGTTGATGGTAGACGCAAAGGGACGCTTTACGGAAGGAATAACGTTCCCGCAAAAGAAGTCGCGTCAATCCACGAACTACCACAGCTTACAAATTCGGATAACGAAACTTGGTTTTCAGGATTTTCTTTATACTGGACAAGTATGCTAATTTTTGGGTTATTGTTCGTAGTCGCGTTTATTCTCAGGCTCAGAATTAGTTGAGGAGTGCAACTTAAATGGTCGTACGAGTGCCTTACGGGATGATAGGGCTTCTAATTGTAGCTTTGAGCATTATTTTCGGTTACCGAGTTTACAGTGTCGACAATTCTCAAGACCTGGTGTCACTTGAAGTCGGACCAATAACACCAGAGTCGTGTATGTTACATGAGGGCGAAAGCAGAGTTGTTCAAATGCACCTTAGGAATGGCTGTGACTCACCAATTTACATCAAAAAACTAAGTGCATCTTGTGGATGCATGAATTTTAAACTTGACGGCAAAGAGTATAGCGATGGAGCTATTTTACCTGTGGGTGCGAAGGCGAGTATTCCGATCGATTTGAATATTAACACAGCCGGAACATCCGGTATTCGACGATATCGCATCGCTATCCAATATGATGACGTAAAACGTCGATCTTTCGATTTGACAAAGCATCTCGAATTTCAAGTACTTGGGCACCTCCGCGTGGAACCTCCGTCTGTCACCGTTTTGGATGCTGAAATCAATCGCCAGGAACAGTTTCAACTATACCTCTCCGATGGTCAGTTGGGAGAAGGAATTGAAATTCGGGATGTGGTTGTATCGTGTCAACAGAGGATCTCTACCAGTATTCAAACCGCCGATCAATCTCCAACAGGAGATGGTCGCATTCGGAGGAAAATTGTAAATGTCAATTACATGCCACATGATGATTATGAGTATCGAGAAGACTTTGTCGAGCTTGTTCCAGCCAATGCGGCTTTTTCACCAGTGCATGTTCCTATTGTATGTTACAAGCGTCCCTTGGGATATTTAGTTACCCCAAAACGCCTATACTTAAACGAAGAGGAACTCCCGGCTCGTCGGACTGTGGAGTGTCAATCCTACTCCGATCGAACAGCTTCGATTGACGTTATCTCAAAGCCAAAATTCATAACAGTTGAGATCGAAGCTAGAGAGAAATCAAAATCAATTTTGCATGTGCTGGGAGATCGACCTGAAAGTGAAATGTTGTAATCCGAGGTGAACGAGTTCGAGGTTGTGGTAGGGGACTCTGAGGAAAAGACACGAACTTTTTGTCTTCCTGTTTACATTTGTAGCCCAATAAGAAAATGACCAATTCGGCAGGAACGCTTTGCGCTTGGTCTGTGCTATCGAGCTTAGCGGTTGGGCTGTTTGTGCTCTCCCATACGCCTTACTGCTGGCCGGTCGGTATTCTAGTGCCCAGCACAATGGTGGGTCTGTGGAGGGCGCCGCTTGTATCGCAGTTGCCAATCCAAGTTATTGTCGAGTCATTGCTGATAGGCTCCTTGGCCTGTTGGTTGGTTACCCAGATTTTTGCTGGTGCCGTTGCAGCCTGCGCACTAACTGTGAATGTAATTTGCTGCTTGGTCTACAGTTCTCAAACAGTTGGTACCGCTCTGGTGATTTGGTCGACTCGCTCTTGGAGCGTGATGGCCTCAGCGCCCCTCATCGCGCTAGCTTCAACACTGGCGGAACTGGGCCACGCCATGGCATTCGGCATTACTTGGATCACTACCAATGCGGCACTAACAATGACTACAACGCCTGTCGCCCAATGGTCCGGAGTGCTTTCTCCGTTCGGCTTATCGGCAGCGGTATGCTGGATAGGCTGTTTGTTGTGGCCAGATTGGAGCAAATCAAGCTGGAGACGTTATGTTAGCACTGTAACTGCCATCAGTGCTTTAGCAATACTGTGGGTCGGTGGATTGTTGATTGAATCGGCTATAGATGACCGGCCGCCGGCCTTCAACGCTCTTTTAGTTCAGCCATGCCTTGCACAAGGAACCGTGTCACTGCATACACAACATCTTCAGACTCTCACAAGTTTACAAACAGATGGTAAGGTCGATCTGATCTTGTGGGGCGAGGGTGCGGTTCAAGGTGGTCCGTACTCTCAGCTATCACAGCCTGTGGAAACCAACGTCGACAAGTATGATCCTCACATTGGAATGACCTTCACTAGATTTCGCGAGCAATTGGTACATCAGTATCAGACTAGCTGCTTGTTGGGAGCGCTGGTGGGCGACTCGCTGGTCGTACGCAAAGACGGCAACGAGTACCTGGAAGATCGAACTTATAACTGCGGCCTATTGGTTTCACCTTACGCCTTCGTAGATTGCCACGAAAAAATCGCACTGATGCCTGTCCGAGAAACCTCGATAACCTGCTTGTCCTGGCTGCCTCGCCTACAAGACTGGATACATTCACAACTTGGCGCTCGCTCTTTCTACGAACCAGGTCGCAATTTTCATCCATTGACCTTTGAGGATCGCAGCGGCAAAAAGCGCCGGATCGCTGTAGCCATCTGTTACGAATCATGGCTGCCGTGGTTGCCGCAGTATCATTGCAACGAGCCGCTGGACGCGATTTGCCATCTAGCCTACGACGGAGATTTCAAGGATCACCCGGAGTATACTCAGCGGATGCTGCTGACGATCAGGCTGCGGGCGATCGAGACACGCACTTGGCAGTTGGTCTGTTCGCACTTTGCTGGCACAGCGGTAATTGATCCGCGAGGAAGGATCGTCAAGCAGTTGCCACCCGGACCCGGGGTGCTTCGGACCGATCGTATGGAATGAAGAGGGAAGAGGATTTGTTATTAGTTATTTGTCAATAGTTATTTGTTATTGATTTTGGGGCAGTGAGGTCATGTGATGTGGGAAATTGAGAAATAAAACGCAGAGATGCGGAGAGAGCAGAGGGTTACGCGGTCTCGCTTGCCTAACTGGCTCTGCTCTATCCGCGCCTCTGCGTTTTAGTATTTCTTAGTGCTTTTGTTTCTTGCCTGTCTCTTAGTTAATTGATTCGATATTAGAGACCTAACGGCTGAGTGGAGTCAAGTATCATGCGCAAAGCAGGTAGACTTGGATTTACGCTGGTTGAGTTGCTGATGGTGATTGCGATTATCGGACTGCTAATCGGATTGCTGCTGCCAGCGGTTCAAGCGGTGCGCGAAGCAGCCCGCAAGTCGCAGTGCTTGAACAACCTCAAACAACTGGGGCTGGCGCTGCACGGGTACGAAAGCGCGTATCGGCAACTGCCAGCGTCGATGATCTGGCATGGCAAGGGCGAGCCTCACGGCGCTGGCTTACTGCCGATTGGCGTGCTAGATCGAGTAGCCTCAGGGATCAGCCCGCAAGCGGAACCCGATCGCTTGGGAGTAAACTGGATCATCGCCCTGCTGCCCTACTTGGAACAAGCACCGCTGTATGACCGATTCGATATGCAACTGGCGGTCGACGATCCGAAGAATCGCCCGCTGTGCGCAACCAATCTGCCGACCATGCGATGTCCCAGCGATGGTTATAGCGATCAACTGCATGAACGGGCCATGTTGGTCAATGTTCCAGGGCACACCTATGCTCGCGGTAATTATGCGCTGCACATGGGCATCAATCCGCATTGCTTTACCTTTG
>DAIRSD010000303.1:0-5841 GCA_036804625.1 Aureliella sp.
CCCGAACTTCGACACCGACATCCATCTGCCAGAAAACGCAGCACTCAACCGCTCAGCAACAGAGCACGCCGCCGTAGTCCTTGACATTCAGTAGAGTTGATTGGTTGAATATTTTTCATTTGCAGATGATCCATTCTCAAATCTAAGCTATATTGTGCGGTTGCTCGATTAGGCTCGTGGGAAGAAGTAGGCTAGTTCGAGAAGGCTTGGCTTTGTCCGTTTGGAGTAGGTTCATGGCTCAGACAAACAGCTCGTTTGCAACCTGGATTTTTTGGTTCTTGGCGGCCGTGCTGGCTGTTTTGGGACTGGTTTTCCTGACTGCTGCCGGACAAGGCAATGCGGTAATTCGCTTTGCCATCGGTGGCTTTTGCTTGATCAGCGCTATGGCGATGGTCTATCTGGCTCGGCAGCGGCCCGTGCAGCTTACTCATGTGCATAAGATGGAATTGGATATGCCTGGCAAGGTAGAATTGAAAGGTGCCGAGTGTCGGTCGTGTGGCGCAGCGCTGGATTCCAAATCGGTCAGTGTGGTGGCTGGAGCGGTGCAGGTCAACTGTCCCTATTGCGGTAGCAGCTATCAATTGGAGGAAGCGCCCAAGTGGTAAGTCTACTAAACTGGTTAAAAAGAGACTGGCAACAGTTTTTCGCTCATTGTCAGCCCGAAGCTCCGCTCGCACCGGGCATGTACACCTATCAATTGGCGTCAGAACAATTGAGTTCTGGTAAGTGCAGTCGCCGCGTTCACCTTAGAATTTCCGATAATGGTCAGGCAGTCTTGTTTGTCGATGTCACGGATGTGGTGCATCTGAATCGCACCGCCGCTCAGTTTGCCAAGTGGGCTCTGGATGGCGTTCCCAGGCAGGTAGCCGAGCGACAGTCGTTAAGCCATTGCGATCGTCGAGATTATGGCGCTTGCCAAAACGATCTAGTTGCCATGTACGACTTTATCGATCAACTGCGACGTTCCAGCAATGGCTGCGCGACGTGTGGGCTGACAGGAGTCCAGCAACAGCCGCTGTTCAGCATGCCCATCGATGCGCCCTACAAAGCCGATCTGGCGATCACTTACAAATGCAATAACGATTGTCCACACTGTTACAACGAGGCGGATCGGTTGACGCTGGAAGCGATGCCGGTGGAAGACTGGAAGCGGGTGATTGATCGACTGCATCAAGTTGGGGTGCCGCATCTGATTTTCACTGGAGGTGAGGCGACACTTTATCGAGAGCTGCCCGAATTGGTCTCTTATGCGAACGAGCTGGGTCCGATTTGTGGGCTGAATACCAATGGACGGCGCTTCAGTCAAGGAGATTACGCAAGGCAGTTGGCTGCCGCTGGGCTAAATCACGTTCAGATCACTGTCGGATCGCATCGACCAGATGTACACGACCGCATGATGAACGCTAGAGCCTTTGAACAAACCGTCCTTGGCATTCAGCGTGCTCAGGAGGCGGGTTTGCATACCATTACCAATACGACTCTGATGCGCATGAACGCAGACGAGATCGAATCTACAATTGACTTCCTGTACCACTTGGGCATCCGAACCTTTGCCATCAACGGCATGATCTACTCAGGCGGCGGTTTCGACTCAGGACAATCGATTCCCGAACAGGAGATGCAGCCGCTGTTGATCCGCATTCGTGATCACGCCGCTTCACTGGGCATGAAATTCTTGTGGTACACTCCCACCATGTATTGTCGACTCTCTCCCGTGGAATTAGAAATTGGAGCCAAGCGCTGCAATGCAGGCGAGTACTCGATTTGCGTCGAGCCGAACGCGGACATTTTGCCCTGTCAATCATTCTATGTGGCTGCCGGAAACCTGCTGCATGATCCCTGGGAGTCGATTTGGAACAGTTCGCTTTTCCACAGTTTCCGCGATCGCGAGCTAGATCCGCAAGGTGCCGGTTTGCCCGAAATGTGCTGGAAGTGTCCCGACCTGAATCTGTGTGGCGGGGGCTGCCGCATCGAGCGTGAGGCGGCTGGCGGACTTAGAACTGCTGGCGGGGGCTGCGCGTCGGGCGGTTGTTCCAGTCGCGGCTGTAGCTCTGGAGGCTGCGCTAGTGGAAATTCAACTACGCAAGTTGATTTCTCGACACAGGACACCGCCGGTTTTGTGGCGCTCGAGTCCTTGCAAATCGCTGGTTCTACAGGAAAACGCAGAGGAACAGGCGTTTTTTGCGACTAAGTACAGCCTAGCGCTATTCCAGGAAGTTACCCTGGTCATTCATCGTGTAGTTCGGCATCGCTAGTTCGTCTTGAATCTGTAGATCTTCTGTGACTATTCGCGGTTTTTGACGAGCGTTCGAGTACTCCTTAGTCATTACAGTGGCGGTCTGAATTGTCAGTAATGTTTCATACTGCCTTCAACCACTACTGCAACCCACCTTCTCTTGCATATGGTGTACTATAGCAGTACAATTGGCCATGTTGCGGGTGTCAGCCAAAAGGCCCATTCAAGTCGACTGGTGTCCCTGCCTTAACATTTTGACACACACCGGTTTGACCGCATACCATGAATGATGCTGAGATTATTCCAAGATCTTACCAAAAGTGGCGAGAGTGCATTACCGTTCGCTGCGGCTTTCCGCTAACCCGCAGTTTTGTGACTGCCAGACTAGAAGAGCTGCGTAATCCAAAACATCCGAAGACAAGTGAGTTTGCACAGAAGTACGGCTCTGAGTATCTCCAACAAGTCATTTCGTGGTTTGAACAGGCTGAAAGGAGTGCCTCATGAATGGTTTAGCAACGTGCCGACTTCCAACAGGTTCTTATGGGGCTGAGTGGATTCAGTTGATCCAGCGTCAGTTATCCAGTGTTCATTCGGATATCTTGGTGGTCCCACGCGAGTTGCCCTTTGACTTTCAACGGCAGATTCTACAAGCCCCGGTTTCCGATCAGAGAACTCGCGTGGCATGCAGCGCGGCTCTGACAACCGCTCTGGATTGTCTGCATCGCATGCAAATTGATTTACCAGAATTGTCCGAAGATATCGCACAGAACGTAAGGTTGTTCGGGCAACTTTTTGAACAAGAACACGTGGAATTGCGACTGGAACTGACCGATCAGCAATCATGCCCCAAGTTTCATTGTGACAACGTCTACATTCGGATGCTGACGACATACGCTGGACCGTGTACCCAGTACATCGATCGCGATCACCCTGAGACAATTCACCAAGCACCACTCAACGCGCAAGTGTTCCTGAAAGGTCACCAACACCCAACTTATCAAGATCATATGCTGCATCGTTCACCCGCCATGCTACCCGGACAAAAGCGATTGTGCTTGATTCTAAATCGCGACCGCTGGCTTGCACGATGACGGAGTGCCAGAAGAAAGTGATCAGACAGATTATCCAGTGCGCCGCAATATTACCAGGCACATGTCGTCAGCTTGGCGTGTATCTTTGGTGAACACATCTAGATCATCAATGACAAGTTGTCCCAAGCGTGTGATGTCACCAGCACTGCTGCCAGCCAATTGTCGCAGGCGTGGTGTTCCGTACTGAGCGCCCTGAGCGTTGGGGGCTTCGCTGATTCCGTCGGTGTAAAGCAACAGTTCGTCGCCGATTTCAAGTTGTAGTTTAGCCGACACGTAATCTTCGCTTTTGACAATGCCCAGCGGAGAACCGGCTTCATCGTCGCCGGGTTCTTGAACGGTTTGACTTTGATGCTGATACCAAATCGGTAGCATGTGCCCTGCGTTGACAATCTCAGCCTGACCAGTGGTCAAATCCAATTTCAGGCAAAGTAGGGTCACAAATCGCTTCAGGTTCATGTCCATCAGGCGATGATTCAGTAGCGACACCGCATCGGCCAGTTCGTGTCGGCTTGCCAGACAATAACGAGTCTCGGCTGACAGCTTGGCCATCAACATGGCAGCAGCGACACCATGGCCTACAACATCGGCTACTACGATCACCAATTGATCATTGCCTAGCAGAATATAGTCGAAATAGTCGCCGCCAACCTGGTCGGCCGGACGATAAAAGTCGTACAGTTGGTAGCCAGCAACCTCAGGCACACGCGACGGCAAAAAGGCTCGCTGTACTTGCCGAGCCAGTTCCAGATCCTGCTGGACCTTGGTGCGCTCTAGCATCGCATCGTGTAGCTGCGCGTTATCGATGGCGATACCCGCTTGCACAGCAATACTGGCTAGAATTTCCAGGTCGCCCTTCTGAAACTGGCGACTGGTATCCAATGAATCCATTTGGATGGCCCCAATGGCTTGGCCCTTACTGTCAAGCAGTGGAGCGACGATCATCGATCGAATTCGGAAGCCGGAGATGCTTTGCGCCATCTCAAAGCGTTCATCGCTGGATGCATCTAACGAGATGATCGCTTCCTTGCTATCCATCACTTCGCGCATGACGGTACGGCTGATTCGAAAGTTCTCTTGCTGCTCCGAATTGCGTGTGTTGATCCACTTGGGAACCAGTTCCCCGTCTTCAATCAGAACAATGAAAGCGCGGTCTGCTTGCAGGAAAATGCGGAATAGTGTGTCCAGTACCTTGGGCAGCACCTCTTCCAGGCGAATACTGTGCCCAAGATTCTGAGTGATATCCAGAACCGCCTGCAATCTGACTTCTGCACTGGTTGTAAGTTGTACTCCATAGGTACTGCCGCGAACATCCAGTTTGCCCTGTACTGCGCGTTGATCTCGCGCTTCTTGTTCGTCCTCTACCAGCAGGATACCAAGCTGAGATCCGGAGACCGATCCGCTGGCTCGAAAGCTTCCGCTAGCGCTTCCGCTCACGCTGCCACTCAGATTGGCCCCTAATCCGGTTGAGAATCCAGTTCCAAAATTAGCGCTATCGATAATCAATTCCGATGAGCCCTGGGATGCTGGCTCATGAAACGAAAATTCGATGTCACAAATTCGTATTAAGTCTCCATCGCTCAGTCGTGTGGGCTTGTCGATCAATTGCCCGTTTAAAAACGTGCCGTTTCGACTCTTCAGATCAATCAGTTCATATCCGCCGTCGACTTGATCGATCCGAGCGTGTTGGCGACTTACGGCTCCGGCTTCGATCAACAAGTCACAGTCTGGATGCCGGCCCATGACCATTTTGTTCTTGTCCAGTTCGGTGCGCTTGCCGTGGCTGGCACCGGTCAATGAACTGAGATAGGCCATGGTAATTTGCGACGCCAAAGCGAGGACAGGGAGAGTAGAGAAGCCAATGACCAATCTATCATGCTACGATCCACTTGCCGCCGCAAGACCGCAAGCATCGTATGTGCCGAATTTCCTGGTGATCTTGCTGGCCGGTCCATCATCGACAGCATTCCCACCATGCGGGTTATAACGATTAGGTGAAGAACCTGTGAGCCAAGTTGACTTATGCTTGAAAAGGTGATTTGCTACCTCGTGAAATTCAGAGGTTGAGTCCGTTCTCTTGAGAACCACGACTCGCTTTGCTATCGGCGGATAAGGTTGATTCTTAGAGCGATCAACGGTTATAGTTGTCGAACTCGAGTGGAACCTTGTAGGGTTGACCGGCGACTTCACGCACCAGACGCGGCACCGCGTATCCTGGCAAAAACTCTCGCAGATGCTCAACGATCTGAGCTGCTTGGGAATCAGGCACCTGGAAGTGCATCGCTCCTTGAACTGGGTCCAATTGATGCAAATAGTAAGGCAAGACCTGTAGATCGCACAGTTTCAGACACAGCTCTCGCTGGGCCTGGGTCGTATCGTTGATTCCTCGCAGTAGCACTGACTGATTTAGAAGGGTGGCCCCGGCCTTTCTAAGCTGATTCAGCGACCGAGCTAGAGATTCATCGATTTCCTGGACGTTGTTGATATGTAGCACAAAATAAATTGCGCATCGAGTAT
>DAIRSD010000304.1:0-5838 GCA_036804625.1 Aureliella sp.
ACAAAAGCACACTTCAGGCTAGGGTCCACGCAGAGTGCCGAATCGGGAAAGCACCCGCGATAGTAATGTACGTTATCGAATCCTTTTAAGTAGCCCTGAACAGACTCAAGCGAGCAGCGATAGAGGTGAGGCTTATTTCCATAAACAATCTTTTCTGCTTCGGTGGAGCCCTCCGGCAGTCCTTCAAACGTATCAAATAGGTGAACCGACTTATCGCCTTTCAGTTCACAAATCAGGCGAGCCGTACTGCCTTCATAAACACCAATTTCTGCGATTTCACCAGGCATGGACGCCATCGACCTGCATAAACTGTAAACATTATAGGCCTCGTTGAAAGTCACCAAAGTACGGCGTTGCCATCGCGTCGAACGAATCAATCGCAGGACCTCCCTATCTTTGTGACTGCTCAGAATCATGTATTCGATGGCCGAAACCATGCGGATTCCCAGTCGCTCAATCGCACCTCCACCAAGTATTCGCTGCACCACGGCATTTTTCAGTAGCATTCTGGAGGGCTCCTAAGTTGTATCCTGCGGGCAAACCGAAGTGAGAATTAGAGCGTCTACGCCACCGACCCGCCAGCCCTTCTAGCCGCCGCTGGGCAAATTGAGTTTTCAAGAATCTGCGATTAATCCATCAAATACTACTAAGGGATTAACAATTTACAGACAACTTAACCGCAAGCCATCTATTGGGCTTTGAAAGGTCGCCCTATAATTTGGCCTCCTGCAATTGCTGGAACGATCCATCATCCAGTCTATTGTTTTGGCCAGGGCACCTTGGCTGCACGGGTAGCGACTTGGGTTGCAATCGCCTAGCTTGCGTGTTGGTTTTGATAAACCAATCAGCAATGTCCCTGACCTTATCCCATTTGGTCGTCTTTTAATGTGATTCCTTCATGAAAATTCACGAATATCAAGGTAAAGAACTGTTTCGCCAAGCCGGTGTGCCGGTTCTGAATGGTCTTGTCGCTCGATCGGCTCAGGAGGCCGCTGACGCATTCAGAAATCTTGGGGGACCAGTTGCGGTCGTTAAGGCCCAAATCCATGCTGGTGGTCGCGGCAAGGGCACGGTCTCCGAAGTCCCTTCGCAGCGCGGCGTGCAGTTGGTCAAGTCTGCCGATGAGGCCGCTCAGGTGGCAAAAAACTTACTGGGCAATCATTTGGTAACGATCCAAACGGGTCAAGGCGGAGCGGTAGTTAATCAAGTTTTTGTGGAAGCCGGTTGTCAGATCGATCGCGAACTGTACCTGGGTATCGTGCTGGATCGAAGCGCCGCGATGCCCGTACTAATGGTCAGCAGTGAAGGTGGAGTGGAGATCGAGAAAGTTGCCGAAGAGACTCCCGAAAAGATCTTCCGCGAGCACTTCCATCCCGCAGTTGGTCTTCAAAGCTTTCAAGTGCGAAAGCTTTGCAAAAAGCTGCAGATTTCGGGACCAGCGGCGAAAGCCGCTGATCCGTTTCTGAAGAAACTTTGCCGGCTGTATGTCGATTTGGATTGCTCATTAGTTGAGGTCAATCCGCTTGTGATCACCAAGAGCGGCGAGATGATCGCGCTGGATGCTAAAGTCAATTTCGATGACAATGCCCTGTTCCGACATCCCGATCTGAAGCAACTGCGAGACTTGGCGGAAGAAGAGCCGGCTGAAGTACAAGCTGCCAATGCGGGTCTTTCCTATGTCAAACTGGATGGTAATATCGGTTGCCTGGTCAACGGGGCCGGTCTGGCGATGTCCACCATGGACATCATCAAGTACCACGGGGGCGAACCGGCTAACTTTTTAGATGTGGGTGGCGGGGCAACTACCGATCAAGTGGTTCAGGCCTTCAACATCATTCTTTCTGACAAGAATGTGAAGGCTGTCCTGGTCAATATCTTTGGCGGTATCGCTCGGTGTACGACCATCGCCGCAGCGGTGATAGAAGCTTCCAAGCAGATCGGCATCAACGTTCCACTAGTCGTAAGACTAGAGGGAACCGAAGTCGAAGAGGGCAAGCGGATGTTGCGTGAAAGCGGTCTGGCCATGACTACCGCTGACGATTTGACAGATGCAGCCAAAAAAGTGGTGCAAGCCGCCGGTAAAGCCTAAATTCGTGTCAGTCTGTGTCCCAGCACCGTTAGGCGGGGCGCGGCGGACCGAAACTACTGCCCATTCCCTTAGATTACTTTTCGATCGAATCAAATTTCCATGAGCATCTTAATCAACAAAAATACACGAGTTATTTGTCAGGGAATCACGGGCAGTGCAGGACTGTTCCACACTACTGGATGCGCTCAGTACGGCACTCAGATGGTAGGCGGCGTGACACCGGGTAAAGGCGGTCAAACAGCGGCTGGTCTGCCAGTGTTTGATACCGTCGAAGAAGCTGTCAAGCAAACCGGTGCCAATGCGACGATGATTTTTGTGCCACCACCACTGGCTGCCGACGCCATCCTTGAAGCCCTGGATGCCGGAATTGAAGTCATCGCGGCGATTACCGAAGGCGTTCCCGTCCTGGACATGGTCGAAGTTTACCGGCGTGTCCGAGCCAGTCAGTCGATTTTGATCGGCCCCAACTGTCCTGGACTGATCACGCCCGGTGAGTGCAAAATTGGAATCATGCCAGGTTACATTCACCAGCCTGGAAAGATCGGAATTATGAGCCGTTCAGGTACATTGACTTACGAAGCGGTTTTGCAGAGCTGCATGCTGGGGTTAGGTCAGTCGACCTGCGTTGGTTTGTGAGGCGACCCCATCGTGGGTACCTCGTTTATCGATCTGCTGAAACGCTACGAAGCGGATCCCCAAACCGAGGCCATTTTGATGATCGGCGAGATCGGTGGAAACGCCGAAGAAGAGGCGGCTGCTTTTGTAAGCCAACATGTCACCAAGCCGGTCGCCGCCTTCATCGCTGGTGCCACCGCGCCCTCCGGCAAGCGAATGGGTCACGCAGGAGCAATTATTTCGGGTGGCAAGGGAACCGCCAAGGAAAAGCAGGCAGCTCTGGAAGCAGCCGGTATCGTCGTGGCCCCGTCCCCAGCCGACATGGGCAAGGCGATTCAGCAAGCTATCCAAGCCGCCTGAACCCGTAGTGGAATTCGCCAGAATTCCCGATGACGACACCAGAACTCCAAGTCAATGCGTAGTGGAATTCGTCAGAATTCCACTACAGCCCGTGCGTTCCAGCGTGCAATCGTTCGTTAGGACTTCTCGTATTCCATCAAGAATCCACGGAATTCACGTCGATGCTGTTCCTCGTCACCCAGCAAGGTGATGCACAGGTCCTGTGTCACATAATCGACACCATCGCACAACTTGATGATCTTGGTGTACTGAGCACACGCATTGTTCTCGGCGTCGATAACGCCTTTAATTACGCTGATCACATCAGTTGTATCGGTAGGTGGTTGCAGAGTCGACTGAGACGCCTTGAACTGTAGGCTACCCGGTATGCGACCACCAATTGTTTTAATTCGATCGGCTAGTTGCTGCGCATGACCGATTTCAGCCGTGATATCGGCAGCCAAGCTCTTCTTGATCTCTTCGGCTCGCACGCCATCCAGGTTGACACTGTTCGCAATATAGTTCATGACTGTTTCCAGCTCCATGAAATAGGCGACGGTTAATTCGTCAACAATTTTTTGTACTTGAGTATCTAAACCCATGGTTTTCCTAAAGCTCCCTGTTAATCCAGCACATACTTCAATCCAGCACTTACAAATTCGAGTGGTAAGTTCCTGTGGTTGTCACACTCACAATCAGGTAGTGACAACGCATCGAAACAACTCTCAACTGGCACTATAGTACCAGTGGAAGCAACATTGGACGAGTCCCCTCCACACGCACGATGTAGTGGATCTCGCCAGAGATCCTCTTTCTTATGTAGAATTCTTATATCGAATACTGGATCTCGCTAGAGATCCTGGTTTTTCCAGTGGCAACGGCATGCGGCCTGTCCTACTGAAATTATAGGCGGGTTGACTAGATCGCCACCGATTCGCGGATCGCTGCTTGGATGGTTTGAAATTGAGATCGCATGATGGCGATTGCCGTGTCATGCATGGATTGGTTCTTGCTGATTTCGGTGACCTGCTGTTCCAAGCTGATGTCGCTGCCGTCATGATACAGGACTTGATGTTGGATATCGCGGAGCTTTTCCGTCGCCGACTGAGCCGGTTGGTGGCCAGGCGAAGTGGACTGTGGCGACTGGCTAGCCGCGATACTCTCCCGCAAACTGTCCTGAAAATCGGTCACCGACAAATCACGTGTTCGATAGCCGGGTACATCCAGATTGGCAATGTTTCCCGCTAGAAGCGTGTGGCGGCGCTGAGCAAACGCGACAGACTGCTCCAAGGCCGGTAACGTAGAATGGCTCAGCCAACTGCTCCACATAACTTTTTTCCACCTCTAGAAAACTAGCCTTAGGCGATCATGCGCATGCGTGCAAACTGCGACTGTACGATGATCCAGGCCACACCACCTTGAGGGCAACGCGCATGATAGGTAGTCAAGTGATAGCCGTTGCTAACCATGGTGGATTCTCTTCGAAATGCACTAAGCGATTCATCGGTACAGGCCCCGACCGTAGTGGCGATTTCGATCTCAAGGCCACGCCGAGTTCCGTAGACACTGACCTCGACAGGCTGATCGGATGCGGCAAGTTGAACGGCTTGCAAAAGTACTTGGCTGATCACAGGAAGCAAAGCTTCACAAAAGCCAACGTTTTCCAAATCAGCCTGCATCTCAATTTGGATGCAATCATCTGCGTCGATGCGACCGTCGGCTCGCATTTTTTCGCGTTGGAGTTGCAGCCATGTTGCCAGGCTGAAATCCGAGTAGACTGGCGATGGATTATGTGAAAATGATACCATGCGATTATCCCGTTTCGTCGAAAAGCGAATCATGAAAAGAGCAACCAATACAGGTCTGGAATGTCAAGGAGACTTTCTGCAAGCTGACTGCCGGCGGTGTAGGCGCTCTCCGCCAGCGTGGAATCCTGCCCATGTTGCAACTGAGCGGCAATTGCATCTCGGTGCTGATGCATGGAATCTAAGGTGCCAGCGTCCAGTTCCAGGATTTTCTTCAGCAGTTGTTCGGTTGTGTCGGCCAGTTGTTGACATCGGGTTCGCTGCTGAACCGAATCCCAGACTCTGTCTTCAGGTTCGTCGTAAGCATACACCGATAGTTCGCTTTGAAGCTGGTGCAATTCGTCAACCAACCCCTCTTTGCGCGCCAGTAGCCCAAGAATTGCGGGCAGCTCCTCTGTGAAAGAGACTTGGCCTTGTGAGGCGGTTAACGTGAGAAGATCGGTGACCAATCGATGTCGGCTTTCGATCAAACTTAATAGTCGCTGAGTGTAAGCTGTGGAACTCGGGTCAAGCTGGTCGGGTTGAGTGCTATTGTTGTTCATTGCCGGTAGACTCCTTGACAGTCGCTGTCTTTGCTTGGCAAGTTGCTTGTAGCACAAGCCAGACCTCGAAGCGATAGAGAATCCCGCATCGGGCCTTTTAGCTAGCATCCCGCACATCTTCGTACTCGAATATCCTGACAGTCCCGAAAAACCGTCCCGAAAACCCCGAATACGAGCAGGAGTACGAGCGCGAAAATGCAATGGATTCACGTCGTGAGAATTTCGTCAGGGTGCTTGGATAAGGTGGCCCAGATCGTGATAGCGTGCAGAGTAGATTTCGCAAAAACCGTTCACGGAATTTGGCGTCGCTAATCATGAGTTTAAGTTCGAGTTCGAGTTTAAGTTCAAACTTGACCCACTCCAACACCGTCTTTACTCACTCAAACAACTCTCATTGCTCCGTAAACGATTAAGACTTTGTCGGCAAATAACCTTAAAACCAAAATCC
>DAIRSD010000305.1:0-1788 GCA_036804625.1 Aureliella sp.
AGTAACCGTTGGCTGATGAATCGGCTGATTCTAAGTGCTGATCGGGCGCTCATGACGTTGGTTTCCTAGGGCGGTGCCAGTGGGTTAGGTTGCTCATCTGGAATACAAAGTCCGCTGCATTTAGATTAGCTGGCAAGCTGGCGATGTCGAAAACCAAGTCGTTGATATCAATTTTCGAAATTCTCATCGTGGTTCGATATTTTCCTGAGACTCGAAAAGCCGGCAAGATAATACAACCCCGACGCAGATAAGACAGCATAACATTGGAAACCAATCTCCCCATCGTTCGAATAAAGTAGTCGCATATCTTGGTTTGACTTGGAATATTGAATAATGCTGTTGCACTTCTGACGGGTGTATCTCTCTTCCATCATAGTCTGTCACGCCACTTGTGCCACCTAGAGAGCTTCGTATCATGGGCTGGCGAGTCTCGACCGCTCGTAAACGAGAATGTACCTGAGCGAGCTTCTGAAAGTCGCCTGTTTTGTCGAAAGTTTCATCCATACAGCAAATCGAAACGCCAACTGTTCTATCTGTAAAGCGGCGATAAGTATCTCCGAAGTAAATGTCGTAACATACACTTGGTATCAGTCTCAAGTCGTAATTCTCCCACAGCGAATAGTCTATGGGTTCAACGGCTGCAACATTGCGAGTAGCCGTTTCCAACACCAACCCCGCTGCCACGAGCCAATTTGTCCCAATAGGCTTGCTCTCGACAAATGGGGCCAAATGCAACTTATCGACAACTGCCTTTACTTCGCCACCTTGCACTACGGCGCACGCATTCCTATAAAGACCATTACCACTCGGATACCAAACGCCGCTCACAACAGTAACCGAAGGAATGCTTGCAAGTTGTAAGACAGCCAACTGTTCTCCTGAAGGGACATTGTTGGCGTTCCATCTAAAACACGTTTCCGGATAGACAACAATGACTTGATTTGAAGCATCGCGATTGTGCGCTTCGATGGAGTCCTTTATTGCTGACAATTGGCTTAGCCTAGGTGCTTGAGCGCAAACATAGACAAGCAATGAATCTCGACTTGCAACTTTGTCGCGGTTAGCTGAACAAAATATGCCATAGCTGTAGCCGCCTATAAATGCCAATGTTACAGTGCAAGCATAACCAATTCGAAAACGGTTTGATATCCTCTGGACGAACCAAAGGCCGATTGCCATACCCAGCGAACTGCAATAGAACGACAACAACCACACGCCGCCTATGTCGGCTGATTGCAGTAGGTAGAAGTCACTTGCGGGGGCTTGCCCCAATAAACAAAACGTTAGTCCAGCACCATCATATAGCTTCGTTACATGATGTCGGAAAAACTCCCAAGACACAACTGCAAAAGGCAGCAATATAGCTCGACAAGATTGGTTCCGAATCAATACTGAGCTCAGATACACGAACGCAACTTGCAGCACAGTGTACGTTAACGTCAGGAGAAGCCAAATCCCGCCGAATGCTCCGTCGAGCGGTCCGAGCAAACCTTGAAATGCGACTGCGTAAAACCCAACTCCCAAGAGGAACTGAAGTACGACATCGCGTGCCATCACAATTGTATTGAAGCTAAAAATCCCCAATGCCATAACAAACATGACAAATAACAATCCATTCCATTCCCCACGAATACCTACCGCAACGACGGCACCTACCAAAGGTGCGGTCAAGCACAGCCCATTCTGAGTTGTGAAATACTTAGCCATGCTAGTTCAACCTTGCCTCTAACCGCCACAACGATAGCCTGATTCGCTCAACGCCAGTGATCACTGACTACCGCGATTGGC
>DAIRSD010000305.1:1888-5835 GCA_036804625.1 Aureliella sp.
CCGCAAGCGGTGATGCCGTCGCCATATTCTTGATAATTTGGTCCGCTAGGATGCGCTGCCGTGATGCTTGCCCCAGCCATGCCAAGCGCCCAGACACCCCGTGAGTCAATTGACGCGACACCCGCGCGGATTTCATCTACTGCCGCGATATTTGACAGGCCTTCCGGGAAATTGCTTAGACGAAACGATGAGTTAAAACCGGCCACGCCGCTGCCCCAGACCTTGCTGGCCTTGTTCAGCAGATCGGGGTGGTCAGTTTGAAAACCCTCTGGGCAACTGCCTTCAAAAGTAAAGCAATGCGGATTGACGCCCATGTTCAGCGCGTAGTTGCCGCGCGCGTAGGTATGTCCAGGAACATCGGCTAACATGGCTCGTTCATGCAGTTGATCGCTGTAACCATCGCTGGGACAGCGCAAGGTTGGCAGATTAGTGGCACACAGCGGACGATTCTTCGGATCGTCGACAGCTAGTCGCATGTCGAATTGGTCAAACAGAGGTGAATGCTCCAAGTAGGGTAGCAGGGCGATGATCCAGTTAGCTCCCACGCGATCGGATTCCGTTTGCGGACTGATCCCTGAGGCCACGCGGTCCAGCACGCCAATCGGCAGACGGCCGAAACCAAGAGGTTCGCCCTTACCATGCCAAATCATCGACGCTGGCAGTTGCCGATACGCGCTTTCGTAACCGTGCAGTGCCAGCCCCAGTTGTTTCAGATTATTCAGGCAATGCGTCTTGCGCGCCGCTTCTCGCACCGCCTGGACCGCTGGCAAAAGTAGACCAATCAGCAGGCCAATAATCGCGATTACCACCAACAACTCCACCAGTGTAAAACCGTCTTTGATCTTGGTAAATCGCATGTTGGCTTACTCTGCACTTCGAGATCGGCTAATTTTTTGTCCGATAGTTCTTTTCAGTGGATTTCTTAACCGCAGATTTCACAGATGATCGCAGACAGGTAATGTAATCGAATCTGCGATATTCTGCGTCATCTGCGGTCTTCCACTTCTACCGTTCTTATCATCCTAACTATCGCTGGCTTTTTTCTTGACTCGATATGCCACCAGCATCAAACAAGCACCAAGCAGTCCTATGAACCACCAACGATAATCACTCTTGAGTTTTGGTTCAGGCAATCCATAGTATGAAAGCTGAAACCTGCTTGCATCAACTGACTGGTCGTGGATGTCAAAAGTGTGGTTAATCCAACTAACGGACCCTTCCGGCTCATCACCTAGCCTTACTTCGCTGACCATGGATGCAACGATCACAGCACCGTTCTGCAGAGTATGATGCTTATAACGATTCAGTTGGATATATCCCAGCTTTCCGGATTCAGAGTCCAACTTGTCATTTCTAAATTCAGTAATCGCCCAATCTAGTTCAGGATCATGCATCGTATAACAATTCCATAACTGACTAATGCGTGGATTGCCTCCAAAGTCATAGGTGATATTGTAATTCATCTTTACTAGCGACCTTCAATCTAACTCATCTCGACTTAGGCTGATTGGCTCGAAGCTTCGGTTGGGATCATTCATCCAGTCTAGCAAAGACAGTTTGTAATCCATAAAGCCACCACTGTGGGCAGATACCATATTGATAGTTTCGCGAAGTGCGAACTGTGCCATCTCGCTATTCGAAAACGCGTTTCTGTCTGGAAACAACTCCACTAAATTGGCTTTTTGACCTGATTGAATCAATGCGAATGCATAATCTTGATTGAGCGACGCGACTTCTAGGTTGCCATCCTCCCCCTTTCGTTTAGATGGACGCAGCCGTGCAATTCGTTCATGATCACCGACGATAATCTCAAACCGCTCAATAACTTTGTCTGCGGGATTCTGGCCCTTCTTCTTCAGTTTTTCGAGAAATGCCGCAGGATACGTTTTCCGCACATAGTGTTCTGAGAATTGAGTTGATTTCGTAACTTTCAAGTGAACCCAGGCATCAGGCAATTCCCGGTGTCTCTCCAACGCTGCAGTCAGCTCACCGAACAGTTTCTTGTCAATCTCCGTTGCTACAAGTTGACGAGTTGAAGCTAGCAGCACTGTTGCGCATAGAAAAACCGCCAATGTCCTAACCACCATCGCTCGAAATAACATGTGTGTTCTTTATCAGTTAGTATTTCTGGTTTTATTAAACACTTTCGACCACATCGCAACTGGCCCTACATTATCAAAATGCGTGCTGCTCGCCTGCAGAATACATATTCTTACAATCGATAGTCTGGTGGAATTTCACTTGCTAGTCAAATTTAGCCACGCATCAACTGATTTTCATCCTACAAACCAAGCTAAATAGGGCGACCTAAGCTGACGAAGACTCAGGCCGCCCGCTAAAACAAGTGCAGCGCTCGAGTAACGCATTTCCCCAATGCGACACACCTACTTGCAACACTACTTGTAGTAAGCTGGTCGCGTAGCGACCAACTAACACACGCAGCTTCAAACCGCAAGTCAGGTTCCAAGCCCCAAGCATGAACAACTGTTAAATCCCATATTCATGCAAGCACAGGGCTCTTCCTCGTCATCGTCGCAAGTGCAAAGCGCAGTATTGGTGCAAGAAATACCGAGGGAGGAACAGTAAGTAACTGGCGCATCAATTGGTCTCGGCACCTGCGAACAAGTATAAGCTTGACCATTAATAGTGGCCGTAGTCGAGTTGCATGTACAACTGCTACATGCAAATACGTTTTGATGTACCGTACAAGCAATTGCCAGAACCAACAAACCAGAGCCTGCCAGCGCCGATATGCGCCCAATCAACGATCTTACAAACATAATTTTCTCCTACCTTGCAAGACCAACAAACATTTGACCGCCGGACCTTCCGACAGCCCTCTACTACTCTTTAGTCGCCATTCCAGACATGATGACCTGAAATGATGAAAAGCTCGGTTCGGCTACATATAGCTCTACTGAATGTGAAAAATTCGCAGCGACATCGGGAGCTTTGATCTTGAGTTGCATCGGAAGCACGCTACCCGCCGCAACGTCAAAAGGAAATGAATCTAGCGCAATGCATTTGCAGCTTTTTTTGGCTCCGACAATGCTAACGGGATTCGAACTAAGGTTGATCAGGTGAATACTTGCATCAACTTCTGCTTGGCAACGAACTTTCCCTAAATCGATCTGCGTTTCGGAAACAAAAAATCGCTGTCCCGTCAAGTAAGGTAGCGCACGCTCCAAGGAGCCGGATTGATAGGCAGCATAACCAATTACCGCCGCAACAAAGAATAAAGTTCCAAAGATCAGCTCCCAGTAGCGACCATACCTACTGACCGAGTCAGAGGCACTAACAGCATTAAACTTCTCCAGTTCAACTTCGGTACTCAGAGTAACATTGCTGCTCATGGTAGACTCTCTCGGAAGGTGGCTGGTTTTGCCGGGTAAGTATGCAAAAAATTGACGACGACAATTAGCTCATCCGCATTGGCCAACTTGAACCTTACTTCGACAGACAGCAATGAAGGTTGGCCGTGCGATTGATCGGAAGCGATTTCGCTGCTACTTTCAGGAATAAAGTCTAGTCGCAGAGCAGTCTTGGTTTCTCCACTTGAATCTGAAAAGCCCACTATGGTCGGGCGAACACATTCACACGAAGAGTCAACGCTCTGAACACTACCGACGCCCTCGATTCCGAATCGGCTTAAGGGAAAGCAGATGTAACTAGCTTCAGATGAGAAAACGACCCCAGCCTCTAGGGCGATTTTACCGGGGACTGAAGCAGATGGATTCAGTGGTCTTACACCCTCAGCGACTTCAGTCAGAAAATCATCAGTTCGCTGCCGGTCAGCAGTTGTCAGCGGACTCCCACACCCAAGGGCAACCAGCGTCAAGGCACCCATTGCAGCTCTCAGGGTAAGTGCTTTCCAATCGTCGCACTTCGCCCATGAGCTGTTGAGCTGTTGAGCTGTTGAGCTGTTGAGCTGTTGAGCTGTTGAGCTG
>DAIRSD010000306.1:0-5835 GCA_036804625.1 Aureliella sp.
AGAACAATCGCGATGGACTCTGGCACTAAACAGCGCCGGTTCGGCATCCGACTCACCAAGTGGCAAAGCCCAATGGAACCACACTTGGGGGCAACTGATTGATGCTCTGCTGAGCGATCCCAGATTTGGCGAACGTTGGGCACGACACTGGATGGATTGGATCCGTTACGCCGAATCGCATGGCAGTGAAGGGGATCCAGCCATCGTCAACGCTTGGTTGTATCGCGATTATTTGATTCGGGCCTTGAATCAATCGCTGCCGTTAAATCAACTGATTCGTGAGCACATTGCCGGTGATCTTATGCCGCCCAGGATGGATGCTGAATCGAAATTGAATCAGTCGTTGATTGCTACGACACATTGGCGCATGGTCTTTCATGGTTTTTCACCGGTAGATGCCATGGAGGAACGAGTGCGTTTTACCGATGATCAGATCAATACGTTTTCCAAAGCGTTTCTGGGTATCACACTTTCGTGTGCGCGATGCCACGATCACAAGTTCGATCCGATCAGTCAGGCAGACTACTATGCCATGTTCGGAGTTCTCTCATCATGTCGCCCAGGGCGTCGGACTGCTGACGCCGACAAGGTCCTGCGGCAACACCATGACCAGCTTCGGCAATTACAAGCTGAACTTCGGTTAGCGATTGCATCCCGCTGGCAACAGTCTCTAGATCAATTGCCAGAACGACTGGGCACCGCGCTGGACAATGTCGTTGACAAGCCAGCAAAAAGACTTAGCCCGGCGGAAAATGCGCTTAAGGCGGCTTGGGAAGATCGCAATCAACTTGCTTCTTCAAGCGTGCCGCAATTGGACAACTCGCAAATTCTTCACTGGGACTTGTCTCTGCCCAGCGATCTGGCGGAATGGTACAGCGTCGGCACAGGTCTGTCGCATCAACCATTGCCAGGAGATACCGTGGTTGCCATTTCGGGCCAACGGGCGATTTCTGCCGTTCACAGTCAAGGCGTCAACACAAGGATCATATCGGACAAAGAAGCAGCACGAATCTGCTCACCCGTTTTTTCCTGTCCGCCTAACAGTGTCCTTTGGGTGCTGTGCGAAGGTGATGGTGGAGCCGCGTTGCGATACGCGGTCGAAGACTACCCGCGCAGTGGCACGATCTACCCGGTATATCCCCTGGAGCCGGGATTAAAATGGATTCAAAGCGATCTAAGCTACTGGGAAGGCGACTCAATATTTGTCGAAGTTTCCAACTCAGCAGACGCTCCCCTGCTGACCGGCAGTCAGTCTCGCAGTTGGTTCCGCATGGATCAGGTGTGGGTGCTTCCCAAGGGGCAACGCCCACCAGAACGTGCGTCACTTTATCGTCGGCTATGCAGTCCTGATACGGCTCAAACGGATGTGTCTCGCGAAACTTGGGTTCAGCAGTTTTCGCAGGCTGCCAAGACTGCGATCGAGAACTGGTCACGCCAAAGTCTCTCTGCTGACCAAGCCGAGCTACTTGATCTGCTGGCCAGCAACATGGTTCTGCCTAACGATTTGGATGACGATCAACCCAGTCGTCTGGTTGAAGAATATCGTAAGGTCGAATCGGATCTGGTCGTTGCCACTCGCGTCCCATGCCTTGAAGAGACCGCCGGACAAGATTTTCCGCTGTTGATTCGCGGCGATCATCGGCAACCCTCTGCGGTCGTGCCGCGCAGATTTCTAG
The DNA here is from genome assembly GCA_036804625.1 of Aureliella sp. GTDB lineage: Bacteria > Planctomycetota > Planctomycetia > Pirellulales > Pirellulaceae > Aureliella. The sequence goes on from DAIRSD010000306.1 coordinate 1,677, forward strand.
AGGTCATCGACGGGCGACCCTACGAAACTTCTGGCAGTGGACGATTGGAGTTAGCAGAAAGAGTGCTGGCCGAGGAAAATCCGCTGACTCGCCGAGTCCTGGTCAATCGAGTGTGGCAAAACCTGTTCGGAGTCGGCATAGTTAGCACTTCGGATAACCTGGGGCGATTGGGGGCAGAGCCTACACATCCGGAGCTGCTGGACTGGCTTGCTGTTCGATTACCGCAATTGGACTGGTCGCTGAAATCACTGGTCCGCGAAATTGTCACTTCGGAAACGTGGCTTCGAAGCTCCGTAGTGTCGCCAGAAGCACTCTCGAAAGACCCTGAAAATCGTCTACTGGGACGCGCCTCTGTCAGAAGATACGAAGCCGAAGCAATACGCGATGCGTTGCTACACATTACCGAAAACCTTGACCGATCGATGTACGGGCCGCCGCAGCCCACCGATGGTCTGCGACGCAGCATCTACTTGCCGGTGATTCGCAACTCCTTGGTTCCATTGCTGCGTACTTTTGATTATCCCGAGCCGTTTACCACAGTTGGCAGGCGGGATCAAACCAACGTCCCCGCGCAATCACTGGCACTGATGAACGACCCGATGGTCGCTTCGTTGGCTAGTCGCTGGGCTGAATCCCTGATTGCCAATCTTCGCGATCCACAGGAGCGGGCTCGTGTGATGCTGGAATCCGCCATGTCTCGGTCCGTCACGTCCGATGAGATTTTGTTATGCCTACAGTTCATTCAGACTACTCGGGAAAGGCTGGACCAACTAGTCGTGCGATCAAGGCAATTGTCCAAGAATGTGACGAAGATAAAGCGTGAGATGAACGCACTGGAAGCCTCTGCACGAGAACTGCTTGGCAAACAAACGGCGAACGTGCCTGGGACTATCAAGAGCAAAATTTCGGAAGCTCCATCGGCCGATCGTGCTGGAAGCCCAGAACAAAAATCGATCGAGGTAGAAATTCCTTCACCGGTACTGTCCTTGGATTTCGTTGGGCGGGGTAAGAGTGATTTCTCAGGTTCACTGGAGTTCTATGGCTCCGCTGAAATCACTGGCGACGCACTGGTGCTTAGCGATGGCGGTTATGCGCTGTCCTCCGTACAGTCGGGTAATCTGCGGGAAAAAACACTGACCGCTAGGGTTCATCTGGACAATTTGGATCAGCGCGGTGGCGGAGTAGTTTCTGTCCAGTCGATCGATGGCAACGTGTTTGATTCGATAGTGTTTGGCGAACAGACGCCCAAACATTGGCTTGCTGGCAGCAACTTCTTTGCGCGGACTCAGAGCCTTCTCGGCGAAGCTGAAGATTCGCCTCCGGAACAACCTGTCCACCTGGTGATTGTCTACCGGGCAGATGGAATGATACTGGCCTATCGCAACGGAAAGGCTTACGGCCAACCCTATCAATCCAGCGGCCTTCATGAATTCACCGACGGCAATTGGATAGTTAGTTTGGGGCTGCGTCATTTGCCAGCAGCACGCGACAAAACTTTGACGGGAAAAATTTTGGATGCCAGCGTGTATGATCATGCACTAAGCCCCGAGCAAGTCGAACTACTGGCTGGTAACTCTCAGTTACCAATCACCCAGCATCAGCTCCTGGCGGTCATGCAGGATGATGTCAAGGAGAAGTGGCAAGCTCTAAACACACTCAGGCAGCGACAATTGGCCGAGCAACGGGAGATCGCTTCGCAGCTACTGATCAAGGCTGATCCGAATCAGCAATCCGGGGACGAAGTGGCATCTGAAATCGCCAACTTGGATAGGTTAAGCTGGACAAATTTTGCGAGAGCACTCTTTACCATGAAGGAGTTCATCTATGTCCCCTGAAACGGAAATGTTGCGTCGCCGATTCTTGGTCAGTAGCTCCATGGGGTTTGGAGCGGCTGCGTTTGCTGCTCTTCAGCATACCAGCGCTCACGCCGACCAGCAGCCGCCGGACAACTCAACTGCTGAAACTGCGCTGCAACTGCCGGCCTCAGCCGCTCTTCCAGGCTTGCATCACGCGCCGCGAGCCAAGCACGTCGTGTTTTGTTATATGTCAGGTGGAGTCTCCCATGTGGATTCATTTGATCCCAAACCGGCGCTTAAGCGATTGCATGGCCAACCCATGCCAGTGCCAGTCCAGCGGACTCAGTTCAATAATAACGGGCAAATCATGGCAAGCCCTTTTCAGTTCCACCCCGGCGGGCAATCAGGGATTGAAGTCAGCGAACTATTTCCCGAGATCGCCAAAGTGGCAGACGAACTGGCGGTCATTCGTTCGATGACAACTCCGTTTAGCGAGCATGCCCAAGGCAACTTTCTGATGCACAGCGGCTTCCCATTGATGGGGTACCCCAGCGCAGGTGCCTGGTGCTCTTACGGTCTGGGATCGATCAACGAGAACTTGCCTAGCTATGTGGTGTTGCAAGCCGGTGGATCCGTGCCGCCGCACGGAGGTGTCGGACTTTATAGCAACGGATTTCTACCAGCCGTCCACCAAGGTTCGATCCTGAAAGCAGACTCTGCCGATGCCCTTGCCAATATCAGCTCACTGGATGGTAGCGTATTCCAGCAATCGCGGCTTGATATCATGCATCGATTTGACCAGGGTTTTTTGGCCCGAATCGGGCAGTCCAGTGAGATTGAGTCGGCACTGGCCAACTACCAGACGGCATTTCGCATGCAAACCGCTGTTCCCGAAGTTTGCGACATTGGGCAGGAGACAGCACCGACACTGCAACTTTATGGCGTCGACTCAACGAATCCCACTCAGGCCGGTTACGCGCGCCAGTGCCTGCTGGCACGCCGATTGATCCAGCGCGGAGTGCGATTCATCGAGCTAAGCTGCTTGAATGAAGGCATTGGTGCTGGCAACGCACCCAACCCGTGGGACCAACACGGGGAACTCGAGCGCGGGCATCGTGCCATGGCGATGCAGGTCGATCGACCGATTTCAGGATTGATTCAGGACTTACGGCGCATTGGCAAGCTGGACGAGACTTTGATCGTATGGGCAGGTGAATTTGGACGCACGCCGTTTTCTCAAGGCAGCAACGGACGCGATCACAATCCGATGGGTTTTTCAGTTTGGTTAGCCGGTGGCGGAGTGCGTGGAGGAACAGTTTGGGGAGCCACCGACGAACTAGGCTACTACGCCATCGAAAATCGCTGTCAAGTTTATGATCTTTGGGCTACCGTTTTGCATTTATTGGGCATCGACCACACGCGACTTACCTATCGCTACAGCGGACGCGACTTTCGACTGACCGACGTGCATGGGAAGGTGCTAACTGAAGTTCTTGCGTAGCGAAGCTCAAGACCGGCGAGAAGTCTCCAAATAGTACCTGAATTCAGGATACGTCCTACATCGGACTTTCGACCAGAGCATATGGCAACTCGACAGTGCTGCCACAAATGCTTCTTCAGGGTCCACTGCAGAAGCATCGGACATGGGTATCGGAACGATCTGCGGCGACGACGAGGCAACAATTTTCGATCCGCCATCAAAGTTCCAATAATGAACTCGCGAGTAGCGATTGTCGGTGAACACCGAATTTTGCCTGCACCAATCAATAGTCACGTTGATGTTGGTCATGAGAAGTGAGAAATGAGAAGTGGGGAGTGGGTTGCTGTGGTCGAGCCCCAGCGAGCCCATAAATGTTGCCCTAATCGAGACAGATGATGAATGGTAAGGTTTTCATCTGAGCCCAGGCCTTGCCATCGGTGCTATAGGATGCCAGGAAGTGTGTTGAACCAAATACAAGCACAATACAGGAACCTTCAAGTTACGGAATATTGGCGTTCCGCGAAAAGAGCCACTCTCATACCAGCGACCCTTTAGAACTGTAGGTTTAGCTCTTTTAGTCTTTGCAGGGTTTCCGCCATCAGCGCGTTCTCCGCCGCTTCGTCGGCGGCTTCGTATGTCACCGAAAAACGTAAATAGGGACCCGCTTCGCTCCATGGCACCGTCACTATGGATTTTTGAGTGATCAGAAACTGACTCGCCTGCTCGGAAGATTCAAACAGCACTTGACCAGCAGCCTTGGGGGAGCGAGTGTACAGGTAGTAGGTTCCACCTGGCTTCTGACAATCAAATCCGCACTGGCGAAGCGTGGCAACCAGTTTACCAAGCCGGCGCTGGTATTTCTCGCGTACCGAATCGGCGATGA
>DAIRSD010000307.1:0-5833 GCA_036804625.1 Aureliella sp.
GACGGGTTGTACACCGCCGACCCCCGCACCGATCCATCGGCTCGGATCATCGCCCACGTGGCCTCCGACGCCCCGTTGCTGGCCGTGAACGCGGGTGCCCGGGGGACCACCCGCGGCTCGGGTGGTATGGCATCCAAACTGGCCGCCGCAGGAGCAACTGCACTCGACCGTACAAAACAGTCGGGAAATAGCATCGATCCAATCGAACTGAAACTATCGGGCACTTGGCAGTCGCCAAAGTGCTCTGTTGTGACAACCTTCATGCCAGATTGGCTCTTAGAAGTCGTTACCGATAAGCTCAAAGCACAGAATCAACAGCATCAGCGTGAGAAGGTTGCACAGCTAGAGAGCTATTTCAGCGGTGAACTGGAACGACTTTATGGTGGCTTAAATCAACTTCTAGCACAAGCCAAGAATCAGACCGAGCGAAATACCAAGCAGATGCTGGCTGTTCGGTCACAGCTTCAAAAACACTTAACCGACAGTCAGAATGTCGAATTTGCGCGATCCAAGTCACAGGATGTCAGTCGCTGATATGAATAACACAGAAATCGCTCATGCCTTCCAGCAGATGGCCGACTTGCTGGAACTGCAAGGGGAGAATGCGTTTCGAGTACGCGCCTATCGCGCTGGTGCCAAGGCGATTTTGGAATTACCGCGAGGTGTCAAGGATATCTTAGCGGACCCAGCAGAAACCTTGCAGTCCTATGCAGGAATTGGTGACACGCTCGCGGAAAAATGCCGACTGCTTGTGGAGACGGGGAAACTTCCCCAGTTGGAAGAGTTGCGAGAAGCAGTTCCGGCCGTTCTACTGCAGATGACTCGGATTCCAGGTCTAGGCGCTAAGAAGGCTTTGATGCTGCAGAGACAATTGAACCTTCGGTCGCTCGACGACTTGCGACAGGCATGTGAACAGCAGCGAGTTCGCGTACTGAAGGGGTTTGCCGCAAAGACTGAGGAGCAAATTCTTGCCGGCTTGGAAATTGCCAATCAAGTCGCTTCACGGCTGCGCATCGATCAAGCAGAACGACTGGTGGAACGACTGCGTGAGCATCTGATCTCCTGCGAATCTGTTGAGCAAATCGAATTTGCGGGCAGTTATCGGCGAGGCAAGGAGACAGTCGGAGATATCGATATTCTGGTGATAAGCCACAAACCGCAAGCGGTGATGGAGCAGCTTGAGTCGTTCCCGGGTCGAGCTACCACTTTGGCGCGAGGCGATACCAAGATGTCGATTCGCGTCGAAGCCGCTTTTCAGGTCGATCTACGCGTCGTCGCGGCTGAGTCGTTTGGAGCAGCATTGCAGTATTTCACTGGGTCCAAAGAGCACAATGTGGCTCTCCGCTCGCGGGCTAAGAAGCTTGGGCTAACGGTCAATGAATATGGCATCACTCGACTGGATGACGGCCAGGTCGTAGCGGCTTCGGCGACCGAGCAGCAGTTCTATGAGGCGTTAGGGCTGCGTTGGATTCCGCCGGAGCTACGCGAGGGACGCAAGGAGCTTCAGTGGGCAGAATCCATAGGGGGTTGGCCAGATCTTATCGAGCTGTCAGACATCGTGGGCGATCTGCATTCTCATACGACCGATTCTGACGGTTCGCATTCGATCAGCCAAATGGCTCAGGCGGCTCGAGCGCTAGGTTTACAGTACTTAGCGATCACCGATCATTCGCAGCGCGTCAGCATGGCGCGCGGTCTGGATTCGCAGCGGCTGCATGGTCAGTGGAGCCGTGTCGAGGAACTGAATCGGCAGAGCGCTGACAACTTCCGCATTTTGAAGGGCGTCGAATGCGACATACTTGAGGCAGGACCGCTTGATATCGATGACGCAACGCTGTCTGAAGCCGACTGGGTCGTGGCCAGTGTTCACTACGGACAAAAACAGTCACAGCAGCAAATTACAGATCGCATTGTGGGCGCTCTGAAAAATCCACACGTCGATATCGTAGCACATCCCACGGGGCGACTATTGGGCTCACGTCCTGCATACGCTGTGGACATACAGGCTGTCATTCAAGCCGCCGCCGAGTTTCGCAAGGCGTTAGAACTGAACGCTAGTCCCTATCGATTGGATTTGTGCGAACAACATCTACTATTGGCAGCAGCAGCCGGTGTTCCTATCGCCATCAGCACGGACGCACATTCGACAGATGGATTGCTTGCGATGCGGTATGGAATTGTTCAAGGGCGGCGGGCAGGATTGCTCAGGCATCAAGTCTTAAATACTTGGCCACTTTCAAAATTGCTAACTTGGCTCGCAAGGAACTAAGATGCAACGCGAAGTCATGCTGCAGAGACTTAGCGATCCCGGTCGCATCTGGGATTTGCTGGTGATTGGCGGTGGAGCCACCGGTCTTGGCATCGCGTGGAATGCGGTAGCACAGGGATACAGCGTCGCGGTCATCGAGCAGTTGGACTTCGCTCATGGAACTTCCAGTCGATCGACTAAGCTGATCCACGGAGGAGTTCGATACCTGCGCCAAGGACAAGTCGGCATGGTTCGCTCGGCGCTGCACGAACGTGAGTATCTGCTACAGGCAGCCCGCCCGTGGGTTTGGCCTCTGCAGTTGGTGCTGCCTTCCTATCAATTCGGCTCTCGCTGGTATTACTATGCTGGACTGAAGGCATACGACATGCTGGCTGGCAAACGCAACATGGGGCCAGCCAGACTGTTATCTACTGCTACGACTCGATCAATGTTGCCGTCGCTAAAGGCCGAAGGTTTGCGCGGCGGCGTCTCATTCTTTGATGGGCAATTTGACGACGCTCGACTTGCCTTACAGGTCGCCCGTGCGGTAGCTGCCAGCCAGCAAGGTGTAGTACTCAACTATGCTTCCGTTCTATCCATCGAAACTCATCAGGCCAGCGGCAATCGCGTCGTCAACATCCAAGACACTTGCAGCGGTCAACCGATGCAGTTGCACTCTCGTGTCGTCGTCAACGCGACCGGAGTACTGGCCGACAAAGTCAGCCGATTGGAACGATCAGATTTGGATCAAGATCGACCCATATCCATCGCGCCCAGTCGAGGAACTCATCTTGTTCTATCCAGCAAGTTTCTGCATGGTGCCAACGCGCTGATGATTCCGAAGACGGATGATGGCCGAGTTCTTTTTGCGATTCCCTGGCTTGGACACGTGTTATTTGGCACAACCGACGTTGCATCAGATTCTGCTCACCGCGCGCCGCGTGCGACCGACCAGGAAAAAGACTATCTGCTGGATCATGCAGGTCGCTATTTGTCCTCCGCACCTGAGCGGACCGACATCCTATCAATATTTTCTGGCCTTAGGCCGTTGATGGGCAAGTCGAGCGGGTCGACGGCCAGAATGTCACGCGAGCATGAGATTATTGTCTCTCGCAGCGGTTTGATTTCTGTGATCGGAGGCAAGTGGACAACATTTCGCAAGATGGGGCGTGATGTTCTGGAATTGGCAGTTCAAGTTGGAAACTTGGAAAAGCGAACCTATGTGCCACCTGTTCTACACAGAGCGCAAACCGAAGCAATAGAGATATCCGGAAGTAGCCCTTCCCACGAATGCGACAACCAGCTAAGTCCCTTGCTACCCATTCGCACACAGGACATCCGACGAGCTATCCAAGAGGAAATGGCGATCAAGTTAGAGGACATCTTATCGCGTCGCACACGCTGTCTATTGCTGAACGCGGCTGCCACGTTGGAAATCGCCCCCCAGGTAGTACGGATTGTCGCCGAATTGACTGGTCGCGACACGAATTGGCAAGCCGCCGAACTAGCCGACTTTCAGGAGTTGGCGAAAACCTATCAAGTGTCATCGTAACTAACTTATAGACGGGTCTTAGTACAATTCTCGCGGATCGCCACCTTGCATGGCATGAGGACCCTACGGATTAGGCTCTTGGTAGTCGTAGAATCCAGCGCCAGACTTAACTCCAAGCCGGCCTTTTTCGACGAGCGGCCTCAGGATGGCCAGCAATTGCTCTTGGCTGACGGTGAGTGGAACGGCCCAGCGCGCGTTGCTTAATACTTGGTCGATCACGTCTAACCCAATTTGGTCCATCATGCCAAATGGTCCGACCTGCATTCCGGTTACCGCCTTCCACGAACGATCGACGTCTTCAGAATCCACTACGTCCAATGCAACCAATTCAAGAGCCGCCTTCAGAACCGCCTGCAACAGCCAGTTGAACACATAGCCGGGATGCTCGTGGCGCAACATCAGCGGGTACTGTTCGATACGCTCAGCCAAATGCCTGAGTTGCTGCAATACTTCGGGCCGGGTCTGTGAGCAGCCAACAATATCGGCGACCGACTGCCGCAAGACGGGCACATGAAAATGCAAGTGCGCAAACCGCTCAGGCAACCGTACGAACTGACTTAACACCGAAGGAACGAAGTACGAAGAATTAGAAGCGATAATACATTTGTCAGGCAATAGTTCGCTCAACTGCCGCAGGACACGTTTTTTTAGCGACAACTGCTCGGGGACACACTCAAGCGCCACATGAGGCTGCCACTGATGAAGCTGCTGCTTGGTCAATTCCTGCATGGCAGGCAAAGCACTGACATATTGAAGCCACGGTCGGTCCAGCGCTTCGGCTGCGATTGATACCTCAGAGGGATTGCAAGCCGGCTGTTCTAAAGAATTGGCTGGCTCTGCGTGGCTGCCTGGAGCGAGCGGCGAATTGGACTGGGTAACACAAGTCCGCATCCACTGGCATGCCTGCTGAGAAACCAGGGGCGTACGATCGATCAGGCCGATGGTCACGCCGCTCATCGCCAACCGTGCGGCCACTTGCCGACCGACCCATCCGGCACCAATAATCAGCACTCGGTCGATGTGTTGCAAGATAGAAAACCTTTATAGTTGGAGTCGATGTACAAACGAGGAATGGAACAGCACTGCGATCAAGTTTATCTAGCTACCTTCGAACTGCAGCCGGTTCATGGACGATACCAAGTAAGCCGTCTGCATGCACTATCACTTGCCAGTTGCTATTGTGTATAATCCGGCACGTTTGACGAGGGCCTGAGGGTGACAGGCGGCCATGTTTCCGTATGACACATTCGATTTGTCGCAAATCGTTATAACTATCCACCTGGATTCAAGGAGCATCCTGAACATGAAGATTGCTAAGTTGTTGAATACTTCGGGCAAGTCCGCCGTGGGCAGGGTTGGTGAACAAGGAATTGAGCTGCTGGACTTAGGCAACTTTGCAGATTTATCAGACCTGCTGGCAACTCCTGACGTGATGAAGGCAGCATCATCGCTTCGCCCTACAGGCCAAATCATCCCGATGGCCAGCGCACAACTACTCCCCCCCATCGATCGGCAGGAGGTATGGGCAGCAGGCGTCACTTACAAGCGAAGCCAGACTGCGCGGATGGAAGAATCAGAAGCAGCGGCAAGTTGCTATGATCGAGTCTATCGGTCGGCACGGCCTGAAATTTTCTTCAAGGCAACCGTCGGGCGCGTTCGCGGAAGCGGTCAAGAGCTGCGCATTCGCAGCGACGCGCAGTGGAATGTACCTGAACCCGAGTTGACGTTGGTTCTGTCGCCAAAGCTGAAAATCGTCGGATACACGATCGGCAATGACATGAGTTCCAGGTATATCGAAGGCGAAAATCCACTCTACTTGCCACAAGCCAAGACCTATAACCAGTGCTGTGGCCTGGGGCCCTGGATCACTCTGGCAGAGGCGATGCCAGAACAGGACAAGATTGAAATCTCGCTTGATATCGTTCGTGGTGGAAAGACTGTTTTTTCGAAGTCAACCAGAGCTTCCGAAATGGCGAGGACGTTTGAGGATCTGGTTCAATGTCTCTGTCGCGACAACAGCTTTCCCTACGGAG